>CAZLSK010000060.1:0-8919 GCA_964562075.1 uncultured Candidatus Nitrosotenuis sp. | reverse complement strand
CTTCATTTAATTTTTGGCTGGCAATTTCAAAAAATTCCTTTCTGTATAAGGGGGCAGCAATGTCTTCGTGGTGGGGCATTGTTGTGTCCAGAAATATGCAATCATATTTCGAATCGGTCTGTGAGAGGAATTCTCTTGCATCTTCATGATACAGTTTTGTACGTGGATCTGAAAATGATTCAGCGGCATAATTGAAAAATTTCTTGCAAATATCTACCACCTCTTCATCTATATCCACTATGTCAACTCTTTCAACTGAATTATGTCGTAAGACTTCACGTAATGTTAAACCAGTACCGCCACCCCCGATAAACACTGTTTTTGGTTTGAGATGAGCCATCATGGCTGGGTGGACCAGACATTCATTGAAAATATACTCTTCAAGCTCCGATGATTGTGGATCGCCATCTAAAAACAGGACATTGCCAAACTCTTTCGTTTTGATTATCTCCAGTAATTGGTATTTTGTCTTTTTTGATAGTATACAATCATCTATTTTGTGAAAGATTTTTTCGCCTTCGCCAATATCGACATATTTCCACATTTGAAAATATGTAATTTTTAATATTTATTAAAGTTCACTATTTTACCACAGATAATTATTCTAAATAGCAATAATCTTCATGAAGAAGTATCATTGAGTCGATTCGATGTTCACTTGTATTACCGCATTGGCCTCGATCATAGCTACGTCTGATACTATGACTTCCTGACCTTGCCACCCAAAACTCTTAATTTCTCTGTCAGGAATGATTTCGTAGCATATGACATTACTAGTCAATGTTTATCTTAAACAATCGAAAAAGGGTTTAGGCATTTTTGCATGCAATAAAATAAAAAAGAACCAAGTCCTATGGATTCCTACCAATTTAAGGACATTTACAATAGAGGAGTTGGAAAAAATGCCCACCCCTCAGAAAAAATTCATTATCAAATATGCCTGTTCTTTATCAGACGGAACAAAATATGTTGATAACGATTTTGCCTTATTTTGGAATCATTCTTGTGAGCCAAATACCAAACTATTGGTTGGCAATAAGGATGTAAGAATCGCAGCAAGAGACATAGAGCCTAATGAAGAATTAACTTATGATTATTTTGATGACAAGTCTGGACTTGAAGAAGATGGATTCACATGTTTGTGTGGTAGTCCGAAATGTAGGGGATACATAAGAAAAGAAAGAGAGTAGTCAATCCCGCAAAATTTCCAAGGGTGGAAATAATTCACATTCTAATGATTTGATTAGGTCAATTGGCAACAAACTGCGATCACAGAGCTTGCCTCCATGTCCTTTTTTGCCAGGCCAAGTGTGATGGTAATCTTGTTTTTTATTATATCGATTTTTATCTTGTCAAAAAGAGACCGGTATTTTGTTATTTTTTTCCCATCGTTGGAATCATAGCCAGCAGGTACAAGCAAGCCATCCTCGATCAGTGCGTTTACCTTTCTGTATCCCGATGTTTGCGGCATCTTGCAGCTCGTTATTATTTGTGAGATTGCCAAAGGCTCGCTGTTTATTGTGCAAATTATCCTTTTTTTGTCTTCATCTCCAAATGATTCCAAAATAATCCTTGTCAGCGTCGGATCATCGATTAAAACTTGGCCCTCCTGATTTGCCAGCTTAACTTGGCAGACAGAGTCGAAGAGCCTTTCTTCTAGACCATCTGCGCCAGAGCCAAAAAACTCCCGCAGGACTGCATCCAGTTTGTGGAATTGCTCAATTGACTGAGAAAGCGAAATGCCATACCTTTCAAAAAGCCTGCTTTCTATTTTTTGAATGGTTATGTCGCCTAGGTTTTCTCGGATTAACGTCTCTATGGACCTTGCCAGCAGCCTATCTAGGCCTCCCATCGGTAGTCTTTTCCTAAGATACTATATTACTATTCTGCTGTGCAGACACAACAGTTTAATACAATTTTACCGTTTCCAGATCTGGTATTGGCTCTTCTTATTTTAGATGATGACAATATTAGAAGATTACCACCTCAGCAAAGGCTTGAGAGCTGTCAGCAGATCATACAAAACGAAAAGGACGAATCAAAACGATGGGATGCGGTTTGGCTTGCAGGCGAAATAGCAGAAGATCGAGCAGAGGGTGACGCAATATTTGACAAGGTTGCGGATCTCATGGCTTGGGTTCTAGAAAACGATGACAACAATGTAGTAAAACACGAGGCGTGTTACCAGATTGCTGCAAGAAACATGCGCTCAAAGATACCTGTTCTGATAGCTGCATCACTTGGGGACAAAAGCGGACTCACAAAACACGAGGCGCTTGAATCACTTGGCTTAATGCGGGCAACAGAAGCAATTGACCTCATAAGAAAGGCGTTAGACGACCCAAACGAGGACGTAAGGCAGACGGCGTCATTTGTTATCAAAAGACTTAGGCGCATGCAAAATGCGGGGACGTACAAACCGTCCCAGATAATCTAAACATGGTTACTGCTGTTGTAGTAGATGATGACAGGGACACAGTGGATGTCTTTTGTGATTATCTGCAAATGAAGGACGTAAAGGTCCTAGGCAGAGGCTACAATGGTAAAGATGCGCTAGAGATGTACCAGCTTTACAGGCCAGATGTCTTGTTCTTGGACCTTATGATGCCTGACTATGACGGATTTTACGCCTTGGAAAAGATAAGAAAGATTGATCCTAGCGCCAAAATTGTTGTAATAACAGCAGACCTCAGAGCAGACACCGAGGCAAAACTTGCCAAGCTAAAACCAACTGAGATTTTTATCAAACCTTATGATATTGGAAAGATTACCGAGATGCTAGACAAGATTACCTAGTTTATTGGATGATTTGCTCTATTTTGCTCAGGGCCGACTCGATTCTTTTTAGCTCCGGTTGTATCTGTTCATCAGAAGAACGGTTCTTTATTATCTGCAGGGCCGTCTCTATGACAAATAACGGATCACGTATCCTCATTAGTTTTTCGTCATTGTGAGTCAAAGTTACATCTACTTTACATCCTAATTATAAAAAACAGCTCTGCCAAAACTGGAAATTCCTTCATTAACTCTGCATTTAAGCGAGTACGAAGGTAGGCGACTATCTCAGATCCTCTAGTTTTTTGTCAGATTTTTCCTCTTTGAAAAGCACTAGATGGCTATAGACACCAAAGGAAAGTAGGATGTAGTTCCAATAATACGGGATCTCCAATGGATTGCCAGTATAATACGTCTCCTCGTTTTGCTCAAACAAAAATGCCGCGTCCCCTATGAAAACAGAGATCGTTCCAAGGCAAAACAATGTCCACATGAGGTTGACCTGACCTTTGAAAAAGAGGGCAACGCCAATGAAAGCAGGAATTAGTATCATCGAGTCAAAAACTGGGTAAACCGTGGCCAAGATAACCTCAAAAAGTTGGGCATCGTAGACAGGTCCAAGTGCAATATACAGGCTTGGAATCAACATTCCTATTGAAAATGCTAGGGAGGCCGCAACCATCTTCTTTGTTATTGCAGACCTTACCGGCTGAAAATACGCAACATAAAACATCAAAAGAAACGGATAGCTAATCAGATAGAAGATATCTGCTGCAGACGGAAATGGGTCTATTTGCAAGTAGAGATCTTGTATTATCCAGAGCATCTCTGCAATGAATACAGAAGCTGCATAACCTGCAAAGGAAAACCACGCAACGCCATGATGGCCTGCAGTACCAAATCTTGCAAGAATCAAAAATGAAAGAATCAAAAGCGAGCCTGCCACAGGAATGTATGTGAGGTTGCCTGCAAGAACTGCCACCTCCTTTCCAACAATGTTTGAAACAAGAATGACTGCAGTGCAGGCAGCAAGCACTCCAATGAGGCGTTTTTTTGTCAGGAGGGTATCAAGTGGGGTTTGCATATTATTCTATTGCGGATACAAACTTTTGAATCGGCGTTTGGTGAGCAAAGTCACGAAGGCTGTTTTTAATCGAGTCTATGATTGCCATGTGGGCGTTGCCGTAAAGGTCTGATAAAATTCGTTTCAGATACTCCGGATGATCATAGCAGTCAGGTATGTAACAGTTGTAGTCATCTTTGAGTGCCTTTGTGACCTTTTGAAAGACAGGCTCGCCCATGTCCAAGAGCGCCTTTTCTATTGCAAAAGCAACCAGTGCTTTTTTTATCTGAGAGTCTGGCGCGTCCATGTTCTTGATCTCACCAAACCGCGATATAAAGACCCATCTTGTTTTTTAGAAATAAATGTCAATTTGTTGCAAATCGTGCGGATATTGTTTGCAAGAAACAGACTAACTCAAATATCCATATGAGCATCATAAGCAGTTAATATGCATCCCAGTGACAGTGCCGACAAGAGTCTTAGAAACGCTCTAGAGGATGCTCAAAGGCTTTTGAGAAATGCGCAGGAGGATGCTGCAAGAATTTTGAAAAATGCGCAGGAGGATGCTGCAAGAATTTTGAAAAATGCGCAGGAGGATGCATCCAGATTACTAAAGTATGCACAAGAAGATGCCGAAAGACTTTCCAGAGCCGCTGGCCCAGAAGAAAAACCCCGACCAGAAGACGGACCAAATAAAGTTGGTATCGGCAACACCGCAATAAAAAACGACAAGATGCGAACGGTGGGAGAGATGTCTTCAAGGCTGGCACATGATTTGCAAAATCCGCTGGCAATAATCAAAAACACACTTGAAATCTTGAAGCTAAAGCAGCCCAAGCTGGACGAAAAAACAAAAGAAAACTATGAGCGAATTGAGCGGGCCGCCACAAAAATGTCTCAGCTGGTAAGAGATGTTCTTGATTATGTAAGGACAAGCAACCTACTTGTAGAGAGGACCTCGCTGACAAGATTGCTAAAGACGGTAATAGCTGACATCGAGGTGCCGGAAAACATCAAGATAATTTTACCTGCAGAGGAGGTTTCCGTTTATGGCGACGTCAAGCAGCTTGAGATCGTCTTTTCGAACTTGCTTTTGAACTCGATTCAGGCAATCAAGGAAAAAGGCAAGATAATGGTTCAGGCCTCCGACACCGATGACATGATAGTAATCGATGTCATAGACAATGGCCAAGGAATTGCAAAGGAAACCCTACCACGAATCTTTGAGCCGCTCTTTACGACAAAACAAAATGGTACAGGCCTTGGGCTTGCAAGCTGCAAGTCAATAGTTGAAAGTCATGGTGGAACTATCGAGTGCTCAAGCATAGTGGGCAAGGGAACCGTTTTTACAATAAAGCTTCCAAAAATCTAATTGCTAAAACATAATATTGTTAAAGTTTTGAGAAAAGCTAGTCTTGCTTAATTTAGGAATTCTTATTTCTGGACGGGGAAGTAACATGGAGGCAATACTTAGGGCCATCAAAAAACAAAAGATTCCAATAAACCCAGCAGTAGTAATATCAAACAATCCAAACGCCAGAGGCCTCAAGATAGCTCAAAGGCTTGGTATCAGAACAGCAATAGTTGAAAGCAAGGGCTTTGGCGGAACCAGGTGGGAGTATGACCAAAAGCTAATCAGGATTCTCTCAAAATATGGCGTTACTCAAAGAAACGGTCTTGTCTGCCTTGCTGGCTTTATGCGAATCATAAGCCCACAGTTTATCCGAAAATACAAAAACAAAATACTCAACATCCATCCGGCTCTTTTGCCGTCTTTTCCCGGTCTGCATGCACAAAAACAGGCAGTTGACTATGGTGTCAAGTATTCAGGCTGCACGGTTCACTTTGTCGACGACGGCATAGACACAGGCCCCATAATTTTGCAGGCAGTCGTCAGGGTAAAGGATACGGATACGGAAGAAACACTGGCAAAAAGAATCCTTGCAAAAGAGCACAA
This sequence comes from uncultured Candidatus Nitrosotenuis sp., assembly GCA_964562075.1. Lineage (GTDB taxonomy): Archaea > Thermoproteota > Nitrososphaeria > Nitrososphaerales > Nitrosopumilaceae > Nitrosotenuis. The sequence continues at coordinate 3,124 of CAZLSK010000060.1, read as the reverse complement.
GGCCTACCCACAGGCAGTAAGGCTCATTGCCGAAGGAAAGATCTCGGTTTCTGGAAGAAAAACAAAGATCAAGAGTCAGGGCCGCTAAAAAAATACATGACTATGAGCTCTTTTTTGTTGCCAAAAAAATAGTGCGGTATATTTTTTTGCACATAGTAAGCCTTTCCCTCAGATACCTCATAGTCCTTGTTGTTTATCTTCAAAAAGCCGTCGCCTCGAACTACATAGTAGATCTCATCAGAGTCGTGAGGCGTCTGCGTGTCTTCTTGGCCTGGTTGCAAGACCAAGACCCCTGCTGCAATGTTTGCGCGGTTAAGAAAGGTGTGAAAATATCCAGTTGAGTTTCGTATCTCGTCAATGTATTTTTTTACGTCGAACTCGTGTTTCACAAAATCACTTGGCCTTTTTCTTTTTTGTCTCTTTTTTCTTTACCAGTCTGTGGATGAGAATGGAAAACAGCGTTCCGGCAGGTATTCCAACTATTGTCCCAATGCTCACATATGGGGCCAAAAATATGCTACCAATCCAGACTCCGCCATCGGCAGTTATCTCCATGAATGTCCTTGGCCTCAAAAGCAAGGACACGGTCTTTGATGTGGTTTTTTCTTCCCCTGTGTCATCTGTGTACTTTACTATCACCTCAAATGGCACCTTGTGCTCAGCTGCCAAGTCGGCAGGCGGGGTTAGTATCTTTGAGTGAATCAAAACCGGCGTGTTTTTTTGGACCGATGAAAAAGAGTGTACTGCCTGTCCACTAAAGGTAATGTCGCTTGGGGCAACAATTTCTACAGATACATCCCTTATGTCAATGTCATTTGATATTACCTCAACGTCGAATGCAAACTCGGCGTTTGGAAAAATGGCAGTAGGCGTAACCGTGTTTAGCTGAATTTCCGGCTGGCCTTTTAGCTCAATTGGGATTGCAATGTTTTTTTGAAATGGAGGTAGTGGTGTTTCGTTGTTGCTTAGCAGCACGTGAGAGTACAAGGCGTTGAGATAGTAAGTTCCAGGCTGGGCCTGATCCGAGCTTGAAAAATCAATGGTTCCCCCATACGAACCCTCTTTTGATAATCTGGCAACACTTAGTGTTCCGTTTTTCGTTGTAATGGATTCATCCTGCGTTATTATAGCAAGTGAGATGTCTTGTTTGTCCTCCCAGCCGTTGTTTTGAACAAGAACCGATATCGCAAAGTCCCGTCCCGCAATGACAGAATCTGGATAAGTTATTGTTACGTCCATGCCGCCCTCCATTGTCTGCTTTATTGTGGCAGCCTCTGCTGTGCTGAATACAAAAAACGTCAGCGCAGCTAAAACTATTAGCGTTAATGATTTGCCCATAAAGAGGCCTTCTTTATTGCAGCACCGACTGGTTATGTTTTTGTTTTAGCTGTTTTTGCTTGTCTACCAAAGACTCGATTTTGTCGTGTTCTTTGGCAAGCTCGTCAAAAAATTTGTTTGAAAATCCATCCTTTGTAATAGAATTGGTGTCTTTTTTCATCTAAGCGTTGTTGTAGGATCCTTGAATTTAAATTGTTCAACAATCTTCGTTAATAAAGAAAATCAGTTATCGACTTTTTTGGCTAGTAGTTCTTGTAAACTCTTTTTCTATGATCAACCTCTACAACAAAGATTATCATCTTGTTTTGTTGCAAATCCAAAATAACCCTGTAATTCCCTACCCTCAGCCTGTAAAATGGCGTATTTGCTAATCTTGTTGTGGCTCTAAACGGATCCTCAACTGAACTTAACACCGCATCGTAGATCCCTTGTGCATATTTCTTGTCTATTTTCCCCAACTGCTTGACAGATTTTTCAGACCAGATAACTTGCCATACCATTCTATTTTAGTCTCAGTTTCTTTTTCACTTGTTCGGATGTATATACACGTCCTGCTTTGATGTCTGCTAGACCCTCTTCAATGTTTTTGATTGTCTGCTCGCTCAGAACATCTTCGTCATCCTCCGCTAGATTAAGTAGTCTGTTTACCACATCATCATAGGATTCTTTTGGGTATGACTTCATTTTCTCTAGTCGTGCCTTTGTCTTGTTTTCTAGCTGAATGGTAGTCACCATAGTGCGCTATAGGTAACCATAGAATTTAAATTGATCGTATGAAGGTTTGGCACAAAACCATGTGTTGTACCTTTCATTCGTTGTAAATTGCAACTCGTAATTGAGTAAGTTAGATCCAAGATAGAAGTGGTTAGTTTGCGGGTCGTTCTTGCAACACTGCATTGAGCTCAATCAGCTGGCCGTTTCTATCCACTTTCAAAACCACATTGTCACCAACACTTTTGTTTTCTGAAAGGTAGATTATGAGATCGTCAATGTCCCTTACCTCGTAGTCATCAAGTGCAACTATAATGTCTGCACCCTTTAGCTCACGGTTTGCATTGAATGTGGCTTCTTGGAGTCCGGCCTTTTGAGCAGGGCTGTCCTTTATGACCGTTGTGACCACCACCCCCTTGGAGTTTTTAGCAATGCCAAGTTGGTTTGCAATATCTGGCGTAAGACTTGTGCCAGAGACACCAAGCCATGGGTGTGAGTATTTTCCATCCTCAATGAGTGCAGGGACGATTCTTTTTACCGAGTTTGAGGGAACCGCAAACCCAATTCCTGCAAAATCGCCTGTTGCTGACTGGATTGCGGTGTTTATTCCAATTACGTGCCCCTGCAGATCAAGCAGTGGTCCTCCCGAGTTTCCGGGGTTTATTGCAGCATCGGTTTGAATCACGTTTGGTATCGAGTAGCCCAGTTCCCTGTTTGGCAATAGTCGTCCCACTTGGCTTACAATGCCAGTAGTCATTGTGTTGCTAAGTCCGTGCGGATTTCCAATGGCAATTACCTGCTGGCCCACCTCAAGTTGTGACGAGTCGCCAAGCGGCAGCGGCTCTAGATGTTCTTCTGAAAAATCATCTATGATTTTCAAGACCGCAATGTCGTTGTACGGATCTGTTCCTACCACCTCTGCTGTGTAGACATTTCCGTCAATGAATCGCACATCAACTGTCTTTGCGCCATCGACTACGTGGTTGTTGGTAATGATGTGGCCATTGGTATCATATACAAAACCAGAGCCGAGCCTAGTTGACTGGCTTTCAAGTGGGTTTCCATTTATGATGAT
>CAZLSK010000059.1:0-8967 GCA_964562075.1 uncultured Candidatus Nitrosotenuis sp. | reverse complement strand
TGACGCTTTTGACTTTGGCAAATGCTGTCGGATCGCCATTTATTGGCTCAACGGTAATTGAGACCCTATCGCTTGCGCTGCGACCCTCGTCATCGGAGACTGTCAGCTCAAAGACCAATGTCTTTGTCTCACCGTTTCCTACCTCTGGTGCATCAAATGATGGCTTTGCCAGATCAGTTGCAGAGAGGGCTACTTCCTCACCTGATACTTGTCTCCAGCTGTAGAAGAGTTTGTGCTTTAGTGGATCCTTGCCTGAACCAAACAATGTTACAGAGGAGCTCTCCTCAACCGTCTGATCCCTTCCTGCATATGCAGTTATCTTTTTGCTTATTTCGCCTACGACTACAACATCAACAGTAGACGGCTCGCTGTCTGCTTGTCCGTCATTTGCAATTAACTGGAAGGTGAATGTGGTGTCAACTGGAACCTTTGGTGCTGTAAACTCGGTAACTAGTTCGGTTTCTGTTGAAAGTGAAACACCAGTACCTGCTGTCTGGCTCCAAAGGAATGTCAGTGGGTCGTCGTCACCATCACTTGCAGAACCACTTAATGTTACTACATCACCTGCGTCTACGGTTGCACCCTCACCAGCATCAACTACTGGGGGCGAGTTTACTGGAAGGACTGTGACTTTGGTAACATCCTTTGCTGGATGTCCACTTTCATCTGATACTCTAAGCTCAAATACTAACACCTTTGTCTTGCCGTTTTCGACAACGGGGGCGATAAATGTTGGTTCTGGCTCGTCGGTTGCAGAAAGTTCTACTGCTTCGCCTCCGACTTGACGCCACTCAAAGGCTATCTCGTCGCTGTCAAGATCCTCACCAACACCGGCAAGTGTCACCTCTGTTTGCTCATCCACAACTTGGTCTGCGCCAGCATCTGCTGATGCTCTGACATTGCTAGACCTTACTGTGATGGTAACTTCGTCAGTGTCCTCACCGCCATACTGGTCAGTGACTGTTAATTCGAATGTGAGTTCTGTTGATGCTCCTCCAGCCACCTCAGGTGTAAGGAATCGTGCATTGGCCCTATTTGCATATACCAACTCTACCTCATCGCCATCAGTTTGGCGCCAGCTGTATTGTAGCCTGTCGCCATCTGGGTCAGAGCCGGAACCTGCCAAGTATTGAATTCTAAATGACAGTGTCTCCTTGTCGGGTCCTGCATCCGCAGTTGGATCATCATTAACTGGTCTAACTCTAATAATTACAACGTCTGTTGCGGTGCCACCACCTTCCGCCGCACTGCAACTAAATCTAAATGCAAGTGGAACTATTGCTCCGTTTGGAATCTCTGGCGCTACAAAGGTTGGGTCAGCATCTGCGGTAGAAGAAAGTTCTGCAAATGGTCCAAGTGTCTGAGTCCAAGCGTATGACAACTCTCTGTCAAGTCTGTCGTTGCAGGTTCCCTCCAGTTCTACTGTGGTACCTTCGTCGACGGTCTGATCATTTCCTGCGCTAGCAGAAATCAGAGTTGGGCTTGCTGCTGTGACTTTGATTACTACGGTGTCCCTTGCTAGCCCCCCAAAGCCATCAGTAACGGTTAGCTGGTATCGTAGTGTTCCTGAGCTTCTTGACATTTGTGAGGTGTCAATAGTTGGACTTTGTGAATCTGGATCATCCAAGTCCACAACCGGTCCATCGATTTGTGACCAGTGGAAGGTCAGAGGATCGCCATCTGGGTCTGTGCCGTCACCGCTTAGTGTGACCTCATCGCCTTTTTGTACCGTTTGATCCGCTCCAGCGTCAGCTGTTGGCGGCTGGTTTCTTGGCATAACTGTAATTTTTATGATATCTGTGTCAACACCACCATATGGGTCTTGGACAGTTAATTCAAAAGTAAGAATTTTGACTTTGCCGTTTTCAACGTCTGGGGCTTGGAAGGTAGGTTCTGCAACATTGGCAGAAGGCAATAGATTTACCGTCTCACCACCGATCTGTCTCCAAAATATTGTCAGCGAATCATCATCTGGATCCACGCCCTCTCCGGATAAAGTCACAAAGTCGCCGGCCTTGACAATGTTTTGAGTTGGCGAATAGCTAGTCGCTCCAAGTGCTGCTGGAGACAGGCTGCCAAAAATTATCAAAGTCAACAGTAAAGAATAGAATTTTAATTGCAACGTTTTCTCGTAAAAATTACACCGATTAAAAGCTTTCGTTCGATTTGGGGACATTTTTAGATCAATTTTTTGATTTCAGAACTTTTGTTTACTGTTTTGTAAAAAATCCAAAAATCCAGCTATCGATCACATCTCAGACGATCACATTCATTTAGGAACGGTTGATCAGAACCTCATTGTGAAAAACCACAGATCCGTGTCGCTCAAAAATAACTGATTTGAAACTTTTATGATTTTGAGTCGTGGGGTTAACAAAAAAAGGTCAAAAAACCAGTATGAACGGCTACGCCGCAATAGCTGTATTGTTAGCAGCAATCCTGCTTTCAAGTACCACACTTGCATCCGCTGCAACGTTGTGGGACTTTGTCATACAGGCAGAACTTGAGCAGGCAGAGATTGGCCTAAATAAGAAACCGGTCGTATCCGGCAAGGTTTTGGATCAGGTCTTAAGGCCCGTCTCAGGAGTCGATGTTACAATTAGATTTTCTAACAACTCCGTGACCACTACCACCGCTTCTGATGGCAGTTTTAGCTACGAGTTTGGGGAACAAACCATGCCAGGCACCTTTACCGTCAACATATTTGCAAAATCGAATGACAAAAAAGGATTTGCCAAGTTAACTCTCCAAGTGGGCAAACAAAGCACCTCCTTTAATGAGATATACTACAAGGCAAGTGAGTTTTCTAACCAGACAACTACAAACGACCCGTACGCGGGCTTAAAACTCAAGCACTATCTCAAGTTCCTTGATGAACAAAACAAACGACTGCAAAAACAGTACCAGCTCGAAGCCAAAAAACTTGCCTTGGAGGAAAAACGAAACGACGCTCAGCAAAGACTCTATGATGCAATCGAAGAAAAGCAGGTAGGCGCGGGAATCTTTGCGGGTAAAAGATACGAGGACTATATCTCGACAGTCAACCCCAAGATCCGAGACACAGTATCAAGCCAGCTAAACTATACAAAACAACTCTTTGAAGAGGCAAGGCAGGCAATGAAGGAGGTTCTTGATAACGGTGACTCGCTACAGGAAGCAAGAAAGGTTTACTTTGAGAAGCTATCCGTGACAAAAGATGAGCTCAACAACGTCGTTGATGCAAACAATACGGAAAATCATTCCAAAATAAAAACAAAAGAGGACCGAAAGATAAACAGCAAGAAGGTAAAGGGGCTAACGCTCAACAAAAATCTGAAATAGTCTTTGATCGAGCCGATTCCAATTTGGAACCATTAAAACCGATTTATTTCCGTGAAAGATATAATCAAAGCTAAAGAATGCCCGGCCATGATGTGTAGGAGCATCAGTCTAGGCAAGGGAATTGGTAGACAGCTTTCATCCATACTGATAGATGAGGAAGGCGTCTCGCTTGAAAACATATGGCAGACAATTACAGACTTTGGCATAAACAGAGAGGACCTGAAGAAACTCCAGCCAACATACAAGGAGCTCTTTGAGATCTATTCTGCCATCAAAGCATACAGAATAAGCGTCAAATATCTCAAGAACCTCAAAAACAAGCTTTAGGCTTTGCCCTAGATTGATGCTTTGGCATCAAAGAGTGTAAAAATGGATAAAAAAGATCTAAAGGAAAAATTGATTCTACTTGGCGTCACAGCTGCTGTTTTTTTGCCGATACGGTTACTTGTTAGCCAGTACATTTCTGACCACTGGTTTGGAAACCTCGGCATTGCAACACTGATTTCTGTTGCACTGATAATTTTAGTAAAGAAAAACAAGCTTGGCAGATTTGGACATGTCTTCAAAAACCAGATAAGTAAGGCCTTGTGGGGGCGCTCTGCCAAATTCGTAATTGTTGCCCTCGTGTTTTTTGCGTTTTATTTCGGCACTACAACACTTTTGATTGACAGAGGAAACTCGGTCTACCTTGACGACAAAGAAGCATTATACCAAAAGATTGCGGGCAGGACACTTGATGGGAAAACGTTGAGCCTAAACGGCCCACAAAACAGCATTGCAAGTCTTGCCCAACTGCAGTATGTGGAGTATCTCCTTTCGCTTTCCTACGCAATGTTAAATGACACAACCCACGGATGGCTTGCCAATCTGCACTTGATTTTGTTTGTAGAACAAATCGAAGTGTTGAGTCTCTTTTGGTTTTACAAACGAATGTTCAAGCCTATGTATGTTTCCGCCTAGAGCGGTGTTTGTCTGTTTTGGACAGACAAAGTAAGAATATCAGATTACTTTGCAAATGATTTTGATACAAATTGTACAAGATTGCCATATTTTCACTTGTCTTACTAGGTGTGTTTTTTAATTATGTCAGCGCCGACTCGGTTGACTTGGAAGTCAAGGTCTTAAGTGGTTCTTCAAACAAAGAATCGCAGATAAAGTCATTTTATCCTGAAATAATTCCAATTGAGCCAGGAAACACCATAACGTGGGCAAACAGCGATTCCGTTACGCACAGCATTACAAGTGGCATGCCAAACCATCCGGAATACTCTGGCAAGTTTTTTAGTACAGGAAAGATTGCCCCATCCAAGTCTGTGACAATACGAACGGACAACCTCACCAACTTTGCTTATTACTATTTTTGTGAGATTCATCCCTGGCTTACAGGAAAGATAGTGCTTGCTACAGCCCCAGAGTCGCAGCCAGAGACGGAAAACCCGATTATTACAGATAAGAAGAGATACACAGATGGGCAAGAGATTTTGGTAAGCGGTCAAGTCCATACTGATTTTGCAAAAACCCCATACCAGATCCTAGTGTATGAAGGCTCTGAGCTTGTTGAGGTAATGGATGGCAAGTTTGATGAACAAGCCAAATACACACAATCAATCGAGGCATCTGAGCTCATGGGAACAAAATATACACTCAAGGTGGTATATGGACTTCCAACACAGGTAGGCACTACTACCTTTTTGCTTCAGACAGACGATGAAATCAAAATCCCATCATGGATAAAAAATGGAGCTAGGTGGTGGTCAAATGGAGAGATTAGCGATGCAGAGTTTATTGAGGCGGTAGAATTTCTAGCAAAAGAAAAGATAATTACAATTCACAAAACCGGCTCGGTTGAAGGCGTCAAATCAATTCCTAGCTGGCTTAGAACAAGTGCATCGTGGTGGGCAGATGGACTGATCTCAGACACTGAATTTGCAAAAGGATTACAGTATCTGGCAAATTCCGGAATCATTCAGCTTTGATCTTTTAAAAATAACCGTACTGCCTCGAGGTGTGAGCAGTTTGCCTTTATTCCCTTTCCATGATGGAATTTGTAAAAATTCTTAAAGCCAAGGCAGTCGCACGAGTCCAGCGTAACCATGTACGACTTTGTTGGGTCTGATGATGATTTGACCTGAAAGAGATCGTTGTCTATTTTTACCACGTTTCCTTCCTGTACAAGCTTTTTTGCTTTTCTGATCGTGCTTGCACTCATTTGGATCTTTTTGGTTTTGGTGACTAGAATACATTGCGATCTTTGCATCTTTTTGGTTCAAATTATTTATTCGCAGAACACATAAGGCATATCAAACAAAATTTTCTTTGAATATCAAGTGGAAAGAAAATTCAATCAGACACCAGGGGACACCAATATTGCTATTCTTGGTTATCTTGCAAAGGTTGGCACTTGGATGAACCTAAGACAGATCACTACAGGCACACCTGGCTCTGACCTTAACAGAGAACGTCTAAGGCTCATCTTAGAGAGCTTTACAAAAAAAGAGTTTGCCGAGATCAGGGAAAGCCAAAACCCCAAGGCAAAGTACGAGTACAGAATAACAGAGAAGGGCAAAAACGCTTTTCTAAAATGTGTAAGTTTTGATCCTGACGTAAAATATCTGCTTGGCCTAAGAGACTTTAAAACAGACTAGTTTATCCATAGCATCGAATACCCTTGATCCTCTTCAAAGATCAGGTCCATATCAAAGTCAAGGTTTAGCTTTTGCATCAGAGTAGATAGCTGCGAGGACTGCATCTCCTCATCAAAGTTTTTTGCAACACACAAAACACGGAATATTAGCTTGCCTGATTTTGAAAGGTTGTTTGTGAACTCTTCAAGTGTCTGGTATGTGAGATTGTCAAAGAATTTGACAATAAAGTCTCCACGTTTTGTTGAAACTAGTATGTCAACTGTATCATTTTTTATCTGCTGGTTCAATTTGTATGGAAGTTTTTTGTTTTCCGGCTTGGCCTTACGCAACAGGTACTGCAACTCTGGAAATACCAGAGAAGAGTGATTTAGGATTTTATCAATTCTTGTCTGGCCTTCTGGAATCGACGTCTCAAAGTTCACAAGATACGATTGCCGTATAAGCTGGTTTTCAATCTCCTTTAGCTCTTGCTTGTACGCCTGGCCTCTGTATGTTATCCACAAAAACAAAAACGATAATAGTCCTATCACTACGCCGTTACTTGCCATAAGCCATGTTTGGGTAGCGTACAAACTGATTATGCTGTCCGTTGAGAAGACCTGGTCAGAGTTTGGGATGAACTCAAGGCCTATTTGGCCCGTTTTTTCGTCCTTGATCTCCTCGATTTGACCGTGCTTGTTTATCTCCTGCTGAAAATAATATTGCGAAAGCGAAATCACTACGGAGAGCGACACAAGACCGATGATCACCATTGCCAGCGTTACGCGATGCCAGACGCTAAGGTTTTCTATTGCAATGTCAAGCTTTTCAGCAAGCGACCTCTCGCCGTTTTTTGCCAACGACTGGGAGTTTTTCTGTGCGTATTTAACCAGTTGTTACAAATTGTAACATGATACATTTGTTGCAAAATTGCTTTTATACTTCAGCCCAAGCTAATTCATGGAATCCGGACAAAGTCAAACGGTAGTTTTAGATTCAAATGTCATTATAAAAGAAATTCAAGAAGGTCGCGTCCTAAGGCCGATTGCAAAAAGAATGAGGAGATACAAGTCAAAACTTGTAATACCTGAGATAGTCCTTGGCGAGGTCAGCAAGATAACAGGTTCTGATCCAGCTGCGACAATGGAGCGTGTTTACCAATACTGCAAACATCCAATAACTGTGGACAGAAATAATGAGGTGATCTCAGAATCGCAAAAATTGTCTGAAAAATATTACGAGTGTCACAGCCCAGACAACTTGATTTTAGCTACTGCAAAGCTTACCGGCTCCACGCTTGTGAGCTTTGACAGGGATTTGTTGCAAACAGCAAAGATGGAGGGTGTACAAGCATTCCTTCCAAGAAATTACATTAGATGGGGTTAAAACTATGAAGGTGCTGGTTCTTGAGGACAATGATAGAATCATCGAGATCTACAAAAAGATCCTCTCACAAAAAAGTTACGAGGCAGACTTTGTCTCCGACACAAACTCATGCCTACAGAGATTTTCAAATCAAGATAATGAATATGATTTAGTGATTTTAGAAAAACCAACAAGCATTGATGGTAAAACAAACCTAGAAGACCAGATAAGACAGTCAAGCCCTAGGCAAAAGATCTTTTTTCTTTCCCCTTATCTGAGTTCGCGCGAAGACCAGTTTGCGCCACACAAAGACACCCTCGATATAATCGACAAACCCTTTGCCCTAATAAGCCTCCTCTCATATCTGGAGATAAAACCTGTCCCGTAGCGGAGAGAATTTAAGCAAATTTTGCTAAAATCCCAATGGATGGGACTTAAGCGGTACTTTGCCACTCGTGCAGCAATTTTGTTTGGCGTTTTACTAGCAACCCTTCTTGTTACAACACTGCTTGTTGGTTCCAACATGGACACCATAATGAAAAAAGGAATTGCCATACAGGTCAGATCGGAGATAGTTGAAAACAAATCACTTGTAAGCAGCTTTCAGACCACTGAGGAGCTTGATGCATACATTCAAAGCCAAATCAAGCAGCGAACCACGAACCTTGGGCTCGATATGCCATGGTATTCACCAAACAGAATCGGTCTTTCCATGTACAAAATATTGGTTTTGGATTTTGGACACGCCACGTTTCTGATAAGTGACAACGGCTCCTCTGCAGTAGGCGATATAATTTTAGAAAAGCTGCCAAGAACAATCTTACTTTTTACGACATCAACCATCATAATTTCACTAATCGGCATATTCATAGGAGCTGCATCCGGAAGCAACATCCACTCCAAGACAGACAAGGTTACCTCGTCTTTTGCAATAATTAGCAGCAGCTTTCCTGTCTGGTGGGTTGGTCTGATAATGATCTTTGCCTTTTCCTTTTCATACAATCTGTTTCCTGCAAGAGCAACACCACTAATTCCACCAACCGATCCCGGATACATACCGGCACTGCTTTACCACATGACCCTTCCTCTGATCACAATAATTCTGATTGGATTTGGGACGTGGGCCTACCTTGTAAGAAACTTTATGGTAGGTATAATGCACGAGGATTTCATCTTTGTAAAAAAGGCAATCGGCATAAGTCAAAGAAAAATTGTCTTTGGAAGTGCACTAAGAAACGCAGCACCCCCGATTGTCACCGTCCTTGCGCTGAGCATTTCAGGCTCCCTTGGTGGGGCAATAATTACAGAGGCAGTCTTTGACTGGCCCGGTATGGGCAGGCTCTATTTTGAAGCAATAAACGTAATGGATCTGCCTGTGATCATTGGCTCAACTTATGTCCTGACTGCATTTTTCTTAATCAGCATCTTTGTATCGGATTTGTTGTACGGGTATCTGGACCCGAGAATAAGGACGGTGTGAATTGTCCACCCTATCATCTGAGATAAAGCAAAGCTTTCTCAAAAACAAGATAGGTCTTGTTGGGATTGGGATCCTAGTTTGGCTTGTATTGCTGTCAGCATTTACTGCAGCCTTTGTTCCGCTCGATACGTACAAAGAGTGGAACAACCCGGCAAGCTGGACGTCACTACCCAAATC
>CAZLSK010000058.1:0-9008 GCA_964562075.1 uncultured Candidatus Nitrosotenuis sp. | reverse complement strand
TCTAAATCCGCACCCTTTTCACACCCCTAGAATTAGTGACATTTCTTTGGATTTGTCTATACTTCCCCATCACATGATGAGGGAGATCAAATTTGAAGCATATTTCAGAGGGTTTGCACCTTTTAGCTAGTTGCTTCGCTTGGGACAGAACTGTTAAGATTTGCAACACAAAATGTTTAATGAAAATGTTAGCTATTTTTTGGCGCCAAGCGTTCTGTTCTTTAATCTCAAAAAGTTGCCATGACACCTTCTGCATCGAGTAGCTGCAAGCGAGTTTCTAACTCCGCAGCTAAGGCAGATCTTCATGTGAAGGCGCGCTGCCTGCGCAATTCGCTTCTTTTCTGGGTCTGTGATTGGCATATTTTTTGACCTCGCCCTAGTGTACTTTTTAGTCTTTGGATCCCTCAAGCTTGCCTGCCAAAAGCATGGCTATCTCGTTTGGTCTTTTGGCAACGGGGATGTTTGCCTTGTTAAACATCGAGATCTTGGATTCTGCAGAACCGTAGGTTCCCATCACTATTGCTCCGGCGTGGCCCATCCTCTTTTCCTTTGGAGCGCGGCGGCCTGCGATATATGCAACAATTGGCTTTTTGAAATTAGTATCGATTATGTGCTGGGCAAGAATCTCTTCTGCGTCGCCTCCAATTTCGCCAACTATTACCATTCCCTCAAGGTTTGACTCGTCTTTTACCATATCAAATGCATCAATGAGCCTTGTTCCGTTGATTGGATCGCCGCCAATTCCAATTGTGATGCTTTGACCAAAGCTTGCCTGGCTTAGTGTGTTTGATATCTCGTAAAGCAATGTGCCGCTCTTTGAGAGTACGGCAATGTTTCCTGGCTTGAAAGGACTTGCAGGCATTATTCCAATCTTGATTAGTCCTGGGATCATCACACCAGGAGTGTTTGGTCCAATTATGATTGCGTCCTTTTGCTTTGCCAGCTCGAGCAGCTCAAGTGTGTCTCGTACCGGCACGTGTTCTGGTATTGCTACAAGCAGCTTGATTCCTGATTCAAGTGCCTCCTTTGCAGCATCCAAAAAGAACTTGGCTGGAACAAACATAATTGAGATCTTGGCACTGGTAGCACCAACAGCTTCTTTTACCGTGTTGTAGATTGGAACCTTGCCATCAAATTTCTGTCCACCTTTGCCAGGTGTCACACCAGCTGCAATGTTTGTTCCATAATCTAGCATCAGCTTTGTGTGCAGCGAGCCAAACGTTCCTGTGATTCCTTGAACAATTACTGGAACCTTCTTGCTGCTTCCTGCATCTTTAGTTCCCCTGAGGAGCTCGTAAATATCAGCCACGCTTTGAGACCTCCATTACGACTCCATTTATTGCGTCCTCGACTGAATCAAACATCTTTGTCTTTGTGTTCTTGAGCATCTCTTTTGATTTGTCGGATTCTGCTCCCATGAGTCTAGAGTAAACTGGAAGATCAATCAGCTTGTCATTGTATGCCTTGATGAATGCACTTGCAACTGTTGTGGTCTTGACTATACCACCATAAAGGTTGACCAAAATTGCTTTTACTTTTTTCATCTTGGAAATTAGTGTCAGCGCCTCGTAGACTGACTCGGGGGTTGCACCACCACCTACGTCCAAAAAGCACGCAGGCTTGCCGCCGTTGTCCGCAAGCATGTCAAGTGTTGACATGACAAGGCCTGCACCATTTCCCACCACCGCAATGTTTCCGTCAAGCTCTACAAGTGTAAAGCCGCTTTTTTCTGCCCGCTCCTCAAGCTCCGTTTTTTCCTGGTACTTTTGCATCTCGGGGTGTCTAAAGTTTGAATTATCATCTGTCATCACCTTGCCGTCAAGGGCCAAAAGCGAGCCGTCTTTTAGTAGTGCTACCGGGTTTATCTCTGCAAGCTCGGCCTCTTTTTCAATTGTAAGCTTTGAAAGTCTCTGCAGCATGTCTACAAAATCAGAAACGGTTTTGCCCTCAAGACCAAGCTGCTTTGCCACCTCTTCAGCAACCTTTGACTCGACATGGCCAAGGCCTACTTCGCGAATTATCTGGCTTTTGACCGACTCGATTTCTACTCCGCCTTCGGCTGATGCAATGATGGTGTAGCAGCGCTTGCTGCGATTCAAAAATAGCGAAAGGTATAGCTCTTTTTCATATTCTGCCATCTTTTCAAGAAGGATTGCGCGTGTCTTTTCGCCCTTAATTGACATGCCCAACACTTGCGGGTACTTGAGCTCAAACTCGTCTTGGTTGTGACATTTTTGAATTCCTCCCGCCTTTCCCCGTCCCCCAACTGGGACCTGCGCCTTTATCACAAATGGAAAACCTAACTGCTTTGCGTCCTTTCTTGCCTGCTCTATGTTTTTTGAGGCAATGCCTTTTGGAGTCTTGATGCCGTATTGTGCAAACAACTCTTTTGCCTGATACTCTAAAAGACGCATGGAGGGAAATTTTTTTGAGGTTTTATATTCTTACTTTAGTTGTTCTTCTAAAAACTCGATTGTCTGCAAGAACAGGTCCTTGCTTTTTCGAATCAGTCTTTGTGGATACTCTTCTAAGGTGTAGATCACCTGTTGCCTAAATGTTGGCGGCAACAAACCACCTGAGATTACAAGCTGCTCGACTACATACTTGTTAGTTAAGGTGCAGACTATCTCCTCGTAGGAGCTTTCCTCCTCTTCGAGAGTCTGCCGGTACAGTACAATCGGTGTGCCAGTCTTTGTTACAACACTTGATGCTTTCTTTAGCAGATCCTCTAGGTGCTGAATCTGCCATGCATCTAAGCTGATCTGCTTTACCAACGGATAGTATAGCATTTTTTGATATATAATGTGCCTTATTTGCGAAAAGCTAACTAGTTACTCCACAGAGATTCGAATTTTTTGACCATCGATGTCGTCGTCTTTGTAGTTTTTGCCCACTCCAGAAAAGTCGATCTGCTTTACGCGCACCAAAAATGCAAGCTCAGACGACTTTTCCTTTACCATCTGCAGTAATTCCTCATCAAGCTCCAAAATGGAGGCAGTCTGCAAGATCTCAGTCGGGTTGTACCCGCGCTCCTTTCGAAGTGTCTGTAGCCGTCTTGCAAGGTCCTTTATTAGACCCCTTGCCATCATCTCGCGATTCCTTGTAGTTGAGATAAATACGATAAATCCGTCCCTTTGCGCAAACACATAACCATCCTTTGCATCAAAGCTTATCACAAAATCATCACGCTCCAGTGTTATCTTGGCTTGGCCTACATCAAATGTACATGTGCCGTCTTTTAGGATGCTTGATACAATCTCTTCTGGATTTGTGCCTGAAAAGCTTGTTAAAAGCGCGTTGAGGTATTGCTTTGCCTTTGGACCAATCTTTTTTCTGTCCAGCTCAACTACTGGCCTTATTGGCAGGTCGAGCCTTTGCATCCCGGAGACCAGCTCAAGACCTTCTGTGGAATCAAGCTCAACTACTTTGAATGATTCCACATTTAGTTGCGAAAGTAGCAGCTCTGAGAGCCTTTCTAGTTTTGCCTTTTGTGTTTTTTTGACACAAATTACCGCTTCGGTGAGAGGCCACCTTCGCTTCAGCTTTGCCTTCATTCTGGCGGCAGCAGAAACGGAAACAACCTCTTTCATCAGATCAAACGATTCTTCTACAGGCTCGTTGACAAGCTTTGGCTGTAGAGCGGGCCAACTTTCAAGTAAGATGCTTTCTTTGCCAAACGTGGACAGGTGAAGGTATTCACTGGTATAGGGGCAGAGGGGGTGGATAAGAACATCAAGTGTCTTTAGCACCTCATACAAAATCGCATAGATTGCAAACCGCCTCTCAGCATTTGAGCTCTCCTCGTCCCAGAGCTCGGCTTTTGTAATTGGAATGTAGACTTGGCTTAGTGAGTTTATGATAAAATCCTCGATTGCCCTTGCACTCTCATGGAATCTGCAGGAATCGTTGGTTTGTTGGACAGCCTCAATCAGCCTTTGAAGCTTTGAGAGGATCCAGATGTCGGGTGGTGCAAAGAGGTCTTTCTTTTTTGCCCAATCCAGCGTCGTCTTGGTGTAATCAAATTTGTCGTACTCGCTGTTTTGTTTAAAGTAGAGGTGAATGTGATACAATGTGTTTAGGATTTGATACGGCCTTGACATCAGCTCGTCGGTGCTGAAATTGATTGGCTCAATTGGGCTTGATTTCCAAATAAAATAAAACCTTACCAGATCTACCGGATATTTAGTCAGCAGCTCCTGCGCATCAAGGACGTTTCCGAGGCTTTTGCTCATCTTGTTGCCGTTTTTGTCAAGGACGTGACCCTGAAACAAAAACGCCTTAAACGGAGAGACTGGCTTGTTGTTCAAAATTACGTTTTCAATTAAAAGGGTGTATGCCCAGCCCCTTGTCTGGTCAATTCCCTCTGTCAGAAATGGTGCAGGAATTCCTGCCTTGTATTCGTCGTCTGAAAGAGAAGAATATGGTGCAGAGCCAGAGTTGTGCCATGTATCAAGGACAAATTTCTCCCTCTCCATTTGCGCACCGCATTTTTTGCATTTGATTATTATTTTGTCAATCCATGGTCTATGCAGCTCAAAATTCGGCCCGTCTGGGAGATCAGATGCAGCCTGCACTATTTCCTTTCTTGAGAAGAGTCGTTCTACGTGGCCGCAGCCTTTGCAGCTCCAAATCGGCAATGGACAACCCCAAAACCTTTCACGTGATATGCACCAAGGGTGCTTTTCCTTAATTATTCCCAAGAATCGATTCTTTGGCTGATCAAAAAAATACTCGACTTTTTCTGCCGCCTCGATTGCCTTCTCTCCAAGCCTGTCGAGCATGTAAAAGAACTCTCTTCTTGCAAGCCACACTATTGGGTGCTGCGAGCGCCAGCAAAGCGGGTACTTGTGCTTTATTCTTCCAATTCTTACAAGTGCGCCAGCTTCTCTGACATCTTCGACAATTGGCCTGTCGGAATCTCTGACAAAACTGCCTGCGTATTTTCCGGCATCTTGTGTGAACTTGACCTCATCATCAATAGGATTGAAGATTGGCACCTTTCTTTTTTGTGCAATCTCGTAATCGTCCTCACCGTTTGCAGGAGAAAGGTGCACAATTCCGCTGCCTGTGTTTGCATCAACAAACGACTCTGCAACCGCAACGTGCATGAGAGGATTTTTTGAAAGCTCCTTTAGCTTTGGAATCTTGTCAAGCAGCGGATGGATGTATTTTTTTCCTTCAAACTCGGAGCCCTTGAGGGTCTTGATCACTTGGTAGCTTTCGACTTTGGCTTCCTTCATGAATTCCTCTAGTCTTTTTTCTCCAACAACCCATGTCTCCCCCTGAACCTTGACATAGTGGTAGTTCTCATCTGGGTTGAAGCCAACCATGGCGTCGGTTACCAGAGTAAACGGCATTGTTGTCCACACAACAAGATAGACATCTTCTGAGTCCAGCTTGGCCTTGTAGTACAGTGAGGGGTCTTGCACCATCTCGTATCCCTGGTTTACCTCGGCATGGGAAAGCGACGTCTGACAGCCTGGGCAGTAGGCGACGACGCGGTATCCTTCAGTTAGGACTCCTGTCTCGTGGGCCTTTTTTAGAAACTGCCACTCGCGCTCAATGAACTCGTCCTTGTATGTCCAGTAGGCGTTTTTTTGGTTAAACGACATGCCAAGAAGCCCATCTACTTCGACCCATTTTTCGTTGTACTTGTGTACAAGCCTCTTGCATTCGCCTACAAGCCTTTCAATTCCAAATGATTTGAGAATCTCGGTTTTTCCGCCAGTGATGCCAAGCTCCTTTTCTGCTTGCAGCTCAACTGGCAGTCCTTGTGTGTCCCAACCTGCATTAAAGACAACCTTGTATCCTTGCAGTGTCATGTAGCGGTACCAAAGGTCCTTAATTACACGGCCCCGGAGGTGACCTGCATGTGGAATTCCATTCATAGTCGGGGGGCCTTCGATAAAGACAAGTCTTTGTTTTTGTTTTTTGTCCATGATAATTTCTTGCAAATCAATTTTTGCAAGATAAGACTTGACCTCGTCTTCAATTTTTTTTGAATCAAATTCCTTTGCTAGCTGCAATATAGTGGTGTACGGATCTCATTTTATAAAGCATGATTTTTTGATTTGGAATTTTTTGTCCTAAATTTGGATTATATACGAGCGTCCAAGAATTGGGTTGTTGTCAAACGTTTTGGTGATTGGCTCAGGTGGACGCGAGCATGCACTCGGATGGAAGCTGGCTCAATCGCCCCAAGTTAGCAAGGTTTTTTTTGCGCCAGGAAACGGTGGAACGCAAAACAACATTCCAATTCAGGTAGACGAGATTGAAAAGCTTGCAGATTTTGCTCAAAAAAACAACTGCTTTACTGTCGTTGGTCCAGAGGCACCTCTGGCAGCTGGAATTGTAGACAAGTTCAAACAGAAAAATCTCAAAATCTTTGGCCCTACGGCGGCAGCAGCCCAGCTAGAATCAAGCAAGGTCTGGGCAAAACTGTTTATGAAAAAATATGGAATTCCGACTGCCCCCTTTGAGGTCTTTGACAATCCAAAGAAGGCAAAGGACTATGTCAGCTCCCTTGGATACGACGTTGTAGTAAAGGCAGACGGCCTTGCAGCAGGAAAGGGAGTCATTGTGTGTGGAGGAAAGCAGGAAGCCTTTGATGCAATAGATGCGATACTGGTAAAGCAGTCTTTTGGTAGTGCAGGAAAAAAAATAATCATCGAGCAAAGAATTGACGGAGTTGAGGCCTCTTACATTGCGCTTTGTGATGGAAAGATTGCAACTCCAATGGCAACAAGCCAGGATCACAAACGAATCTTTGATGATGACAAGGGCCCAAACACCGGAGGCATGGGCGCATACTCACCAACCGGCGTCATAAATGATGAACTTGCAAAAAAAATCCAACACCAAATAATAGACAAAACAATCCAGTCCATCAGCTCAGAGGGAATAACATTTCAGGGATTCCTGTATGCAGGCGTTATGATAAAGGACGGCAACCCCTATGTTCTGGAGTTTAACGCAAGGATGGGCGACCCAGAGTGCCAGCCGATTTTGATGAGGATGGACTCTGACTTGTACGAATATCTGCTTGCGGCAGCGGACGGCACTCTTGGTTCAAAGCCTCAAATATCGTGGAAAAAGCAAAACGCAGTGTGTGTCGTCTTGGCATCAAAGGGTTATCCAGATTCTTATCCAAAAAACGACGAAATCTCTGGTCTTGACTCTGCAAATACAGGTGATGTCACGGTGTTTCATGCAGGAACAAAAAAAGAAGACAGCAAAATACTCACAAATGGTGGTCGCGTACTTGGGGTTACCGCACTTGGCAGCTCGCTCCAAGACGCAATAACAAATGCATACGCCGCAGTAGACAAGATTAGCTGGAAAAACAAGTATTACAGAAAGGACATTGGAAAAAAAGGCCTGCAGTACCTATGAGGTCTTGATTACCTCGTCCTCTGTTACAACCCACTGAATCGGCACATCGTCATCTGATCTTGGAATGTTTTTGACAAGCAATTTTGAATAAACCAGTGACACGGAGGTGAGGCTTTTGTCTGCCAAAAATCTGTCATAGAATCCCTTTCCATATCCAAGTCGCTGACCGGTTCTTGTCATGGCAATAGCTGGAACCAATATGACATCAAAGATGGAAATCTCGGTGCAGTTTTGCTTTGGCTCCATTATTCCAAAGCTGCCTTTTTCCAAATCCTCGAATTTTTTTATGTTACAAAATACCAGTCCGTCTCCGGCGACCCTTGGGAGAGCAAGTGTCTTTCCCTCACTTAGGATCTCTTGCATTATGTCCTGCGTCTTTACCTCGCTGCCAATCGAGTAGTAACATGCAACGGTCTTTGCATTCGTGTAGGCATCGATCTTCCTGAGCCTTTTTTGAATCTGCTTGCTTGCGATTTTTATAAAATCGGCAGATATGCCGTCACGTCGTGCAAGCAAAAGTCTGCGCAGACTTGACTTTTCAGTATTTTCTTCCAACGCTCTTGCTCAGTGATGCTGCAGTTACGGTATTTTTTAAAAGCATTGCTATTGTCATGGGGCCAACGCCGCCTGGAACAGGTGACGCAAATGATGCCTTTTGTATTATTTTATCAAAATCGCAATCGCCTACAAGCTTGCCATCGAGTCTGGTTGTGGCAACATCTATTACAATGGCGCCTTCTCCTATCATCTCTGCTGTAAGTGTAAACCTTGTTCTGTCCCCAACCCCCGTAATGACAATGTCTGCCTGCTGGCACATTTTTTGCAGATTTCTAGTCTTTGAGTGGCAGGTAGTTACGGTTGCGTTTCTCTCAAGTAGCAGATGATATAGTGGTTTCCCAACTAGGTTACTTCGGTTTATGATGACGACATTTTTTCCTTCCAAATCGATGCCGTAGTAATCAAATAACTCTATTATTCCAGAGGGCGTGCACGGCTTCAGAATTGCCTTTTTCATTGCTAAAAGACCTGTGTTGTGAGGCGTTAAGCCATCAACGTCCTTTAGCGGCGATACTCTTGATATGGTCTCAAACTCGTCAAGCTGTTCTGGGAGCGGCAGCTGAACCAAGATTCCGTGAACGGAATTGTCGGCATTTAGCGAATCGATGAGCTTGTTCATTTCAGCTTGTGTTATTGTTGAGGAAAGCTTGTGGTCCTTAGTCAGAATTCCAAGCTCGCCGCAGGCCTTTTGCTTGTTTTTTACATATGTGGCAGATGCCGGATTGTCACCGACAAGTACCGTTGCAAGGCACGGGTTGATTCCTCGTGATTTGAGCTCCTCGACTGCTTTTTTTACGCGCTCTCTTACAGAGGTTGCCACTACCAGTCCGTCAATTTTTGTGCCTGCCAATACACGAATCCTTTACTGCAATTGTAAATTAATGTGGTGGTAGTCTGAAAAAAGTAACTTTGTTACTTCACTTTTATTAGTTCCATAAGCAAAACTTGATGTATGAACGCAAAAACAAATATCGACGATTCATACGTAACGGTTATAGGTAATTTTTGAACAAAATCGTCTGCACCATGTGAGAAAATGAACGGTAGAGAAAAAATCC
>CAZLSK010000057.1:0-9100 GCA_964562075.1 uncultured Candidatus Nitrosotenuis sp. | reverse complement strand
GGTGGTTTGCAGCTTGCGCCATATCTTTTTCATTTGAACCTATTATTATCATATCATTTTCATGGAAACACCAAGTTGATGCAAATGCACCAATGTTTGCACCGAAGTTTTTCAGAAATCCAACTACGTATTTGCCTGAACCGTACGTTCTATCAATTGCCGCAACTTTCCAGATGTCTTTATCTATGGAGGGAGTGACATTGCCTTCCTTTGTAACAAGCTCGGCGGTATTCTGTTTTGTGATTATTTCTGTTTCCATTTCGATTACATTTGCTGTTACTGTTTGGTTTTTACTTTTTACCACAAAGTCCTTTTCTGTAAAGGTTTTTGCTAGTTTGACTGTTTTTGTGATCCATTTTGGTATAGCAGGGTTTCGAATTTTTGTTACGATACTTCCGTTTGAGACAACAAGCTGACCGCCGACAAAGACCTTCTTTGGATTTATTTTTTCAAGATCATCTAAAACAAGCATGTCTGCAAGTTTTCCTGGCGCTATTCCACCAAGGTCTTTACCCATGTTATAGTAATCAAAGCAGTTCTTTGATGCCATCGTTATTGCATCTACTGCATCAACGCCTAGGCGCAGTGCCTCTTTCACACAATGGTCAATGTGACCGTACTTGGTAATATCTACAGGATCTACACCATCTGAACAAAACATCAATCGACTCATGTACGGTTTTGTGGACAAGACCTGAGGAATGATGTTTTTGAGATCCCGTCTAATAGAACCTTCCCTCATCATAACCCACATCCCAAGCCTCAGCCTTTCTAACACCTGTTCATAGTCGATTGGTTCATGACAAGAAAAAATTCCAGATGAGATGTAGGCATTTAGTTTTTTGTCTGATGCACCAGCGGTGTGTCCATTGATGATACAGTTGCTTTGAAGCATGCTTGAAAGTTTTTTCATTGTTTCTGGATCTCTTGTGGTAACTTTTGTCCACGAAAAAACCTCCCCCAGTCCAACCACCCCTTTTAGCTTTATTGCAGATTTTTGTTCTGTAAGGGTGAATGTCTTTCCATGACTAAATTTTCTATCTACTGGTAATCCACCCGGTACAACGTGAAATATTCTGATTGGCAAGCCGGATGAGGCTTTGACAAATTCTTTGAATCCCTTAAAACCACATACACTCACAATGTCAATTGGATCAGAAAACAAACTCGTTGTTCCACAAAGCAAAGAATGTTTTGCAAGCTCTGACGGCATTACAAACTGGTCTATGTGCACATGCGGATCCACAAATCCTGGTGTCAGGTACTTGTTATCAAGATCCATCACTGCTGTGTTTGCACCAACCGTATGAGATGCATCAGGACCGACGTAGGCGATTCTATCTTTTATGATTGAGACCTGTGTCTTTGGAATGATTTCTTTTGTGTAGACGTTGATCAGTGAGCAATTCGTAAGGACAATGTCTGCTTTTTTGTCTCCCATCGCAACGGCATTCAGAGTAGAAATCACCGAGGCTAACTCAGAAGACACGGTATCAATTTGCAGCCGACTTTATTATAGGTTCAAGGCTATGATTAAATTACCATCCTAATTGTCGTTTCCTATGAACGTCCCTAAGGAAATCAATCGGTACTGTCCCAAATGCAAGACCCACACCCTGCAAAAGGTCGCGCTCTACAAGGCAGGGAAAAGAAGAGGTTCTGCAATAGGCGAGCGCAGGCACGAAGAGGACAAAAAAGGATACGGAGGACAGAAATTCCCCAAACTAGCCAAGCCTGCAAAGACAACAAAAAAGCAGACATTGATTTTCACCTGTCCTCAATGCAAAAAAAAGTCCAATAAGAGAGGTATCAGGCTAAGAAAGCTGGAGTTGGTTGCACATTGAAAAAGTCCCACATACTTGTACCACAACCTAAAAGCAAGTTTCAGAAGGTGCAGTGCAAAGAGTGCAGCGCTGAAAATATTTTGTTTTCACACGTTACCACTACTGTGACTTGCAAGTCTTGTGGAAACGTAATTGCCGAACCGACTGGTTCTCTTGCAAAAATTTATGGAACCGTTTCAGGCATTCTTGAGTAAATCATATTCGTGTTTTGTGTTTAGATTCAAGGCAATGCGTTTATCATCAAGTATAGTATAGGTTTCAGTTACTTTTGGAGAAATTTTTTGTGGATTTATTATGGAAACACCAGTATAATGACATTGCATTCCATCTACATTGATGGAAAACTCTGCATTCAAGTTTAGTGAATCAAGCAAGTTTTTTGTTACAAGAAAGCTTTGCCACGCGGCGTCTTTTTTGTGTAGTAGGACAATTCGTTTTATTATTTTTGCATCAAGAAGCGGAAGATCTCCTGATACTACCAATGTCGGCTCATCAAGATTAGCCAATGCAAAATTTAGATCGGAAACATAATCAACTCCGCTGGTTTTGATAATTTGAATTTCAAGCTTTGATAAAAGCTTGTTTGTTTTTGGGGAGTTATCACTTGTTGCAGCAATAATTTTTGAAAAACATCCTGACTCCTTTAGTGCATCAATTACGTGCAGGACGATTGGTTTTTTGTATTTGAGGAGTAGTTTTTCTTCTGGAAGATTCATTCTTGTTCCCTTACCTCCCGCCATCACAAGCCCGATCATACTGATGCAAATACAAGAAAAGAGGCTACACGAGTAATCTCGTTTGTGGCACCCATGATGTCCCCCGATATTCCACCAAAGCTATGCCTAGATACTGCTAAAATTATCAAAGTTAGGATAACTGCTGCTCCAAGTGCCAAAAACCCAGCATTGCTTTGAAGAACTGCAATAGATCCAATCGTAATTGCTGCAGCAATTACAAGTTTTTTTCTGTCCTTCATGCTATTGACAAAATCAGTGTTAGAGCCTTCCCACGCAGAAGGTCCCATGCTTGCTAAAAGAACCATTGAAAATTTGGCAATTATTTCGGCTATCAAAATTGCTACAAAGATTTCAAATCCCTTAATTGTAGAGAGTGCTATCACTGCACCTGCAACATACAATACTATTGTGATGATGCCGGCAGTACCCACTGCAGGATCTCGCATTACCTCAAGTTTTCTTTGCTTTGTTCCACGAACCATCAATCCGTCTGCAAAGTCTGACAGACCATCGGTATGATGAATACCAGTAATCAAAACAAGTCCTGCTACAACAAGCAGTCCCACTATCAGCGGATCTAAAAATAACGACAGACCATATGCGGCAGAACCCAACATTAAACCAATTGCGATTCCTACAATGGGGAAAAGATACATGTGCCTTGCAGCGCTCTGAAGGTCTGAACTTCCGGTTGGGATTATTGTTAGAAAGGAAAAGATTGAACCTACCTGCCTAAACATGGAACCACCATCCAAGATAATACAAAATGGTTATGAGTGGAATTGTAACTAGGGCACAGAATAAAAGAGATGTGGCCTTCATCAGCAAAACAGCTGATCTAAAGTGATGAAGGTCTGGCTCCTCAGTTCCATTACCTAAACTGTAATGATTAATTTTTTCAAATCTTGTTCTTAGCGCTCCTGCCATTGCAGCCATAGGATAACCAGCATTTGGACTTGGTGTCTTACTACCATCCTTTCTAATTGTGTGAAGTGAGTTTTTCCAGTCAGCCCCTACCAAAACCGCTGCAAGTATCATCACATATGCAGTGATTCTTGCAGGCAAATAGTTTAGTACCTTATCACAGTTTGCGCCAAACCATCCGACGTTTCTAAAAAGTGTGTTCTTGTAACCAATCATAGAGTCGATGGTGTTTACCGTTCTATAGGCAAATGCACCAGGCAAGCCAAAGAGTCCAAAATAGAATAATGGGCCAGTTATACCGTCAACAATGTTTTCGCTTGTACTTTCAAGGACGCCCGAAACAATATGATTCCTATCAAGATCCTTTGTGTTACGCTTGACAAGCATTGAAAGTCTTGTTCTTGCTTCCTCAAGATTATTTTTTGATAAGGCGTCCATTACAAGCATGCCATGTTTTTCGAGTCCACGAATAGCAATCGTGGTCTTGAGAAGCACCGCGCTAATCAAAACTATGAAGATTGTCGATATAATATCAGTCAAATTTTTGGTAAAAAGCTCGTATGACATAATCAGGGTGATAACGATTGCAGTTGAACACAGTGTAACACCGACTCCACCAATTTTTTCGGCAGTTGGATTATTTCCTTTTGCAAAAGGCACTAGTCTTGCAATCAAAGAACCGACCCAAGCCGTTGGATGGCACTTGTTTTTTGGATCACCGAATGCAAAGTCAAGTGCCAACGCACCAATTGCAATTAAAATTGGAACCAGAATCACTTCAACAATCCCTCAATTGACTTGATGTCTAGGTGTTTTTTTATTGTCTTTGCGAGTTTGTCAATTTCTACATTTAGCCTTTTTTGGTTTTGTTTTCTGAAAAGATGGATTTTGTTATCAAGCGAATCTTCGTTTGGCAATTCCATAGCGATTAGTGGTATTACCCCAAAAACAGATTTAGATGTTATTTGTTCGATTCTGCTCAATCCTGGCTTTATTATATTGATATCACCTCTGAACTTGTTAATTATGAATCCTCTGATTAGTTTTTGATGTTGTTTTGGTAAAAGTGACATTGTTCCGACTATACTTGCAAAAGAACCGCCTTTTTCAATATCAGTTACCAAGAGGACCGGTGAACCAGTTTTTTGAGCGATCTTCATGTTTGCAATATCATATTTTTGCAAGTTGATTTCTGCAGGCGAACCTGCTCCTTCTATTATTATTAGATCATGATTTTTTTTGAGAGATGCGAATGAATCTAAAGCTAGCCCCAAACCTTCCGTTAGTGCAAATTTTTCGTAGTAGGTCTTGGCACTCATTTTTTTGTAGAATTTACCACGTAGTATGACTGAGCTTCTATAGTTACCTAGCGGTTTTAGTAAAATTGGGTTGATGTGTGGTGAAATTTCTGAGCGGGCTGCAATTGCTTGAATTACTTGTGCTTGCGATATCTCAAATCCATCTCCTCTGTAAGAATAATTTGACATGTTTTGTGCTTTGAAAGGAGATACTCGATATCCCACATCTGAAAAAATTCTGCACAGAGCAGTTACGAGTGTTGTCTTTCCTGCACTAGAGGAGGTTCCTTGGATCATCACGGTTTTTGTCAACTACATTCCTCCAGTGTTTTTATCAGTCTCAGATTCTCCTTGCGGGTTTTGACTGCAATTCGTACGTAGTTTTTAGTCAGTCCCCTGAAGGTGCTGCAATCTCTGATTAGAATCTTTTTTTGTAATAGCTTTTTTTGTAATAGTTTAGAATTTTTCTTTGTTTTAATCAAAATAAAATTAGCTGATCCATCAAGACATGAAAAGCCATCAAGCTTAGATAATGAATTTTTCAAAAAGGCAGATTCTTTTTTTATCAACCTACGCGTTCTAACAAGGAAATTCTTGTCGGTAAGGGCAGCAATGGCTGCCTGTTGTGCCATACCACTTACATTCCACGGGATTTTGATTTTGTCCAAAACAGATACTAGCTTTTTGTTTCCTACCCCATAGCCTACCCGCACCCCCGCAAGCCCAAATGATTTTGTTAAGGAACGGAGGATAAACAGATTGTCAAACCTCTGAATTTGGTCTATAGCTGATTGTTGCGGAGTCTGAGTCAATTCCATAAAACACTCATCAATAAAGACTAGTGTGTTTTTGGCCTTGGCTATCTTTACCATTTGTACGATGGTTTGTTTAGGTACAAGATTGCCAGTAGGATTGTTTGGATTGCAGACAAAAACAATCCCATCTGTTGGTATATTTTTTACAAATTCAGAAAAATCTTTGGCAAGATTCATGCTTTTAAAAAATTGTAATTTACCTTCGTAGAGTCTTGTCGCTGCCTCATATTCTCCAAAGGTTGGAATGTGAATCAAAATCTTGGTATTTTTGTTGGTGGTAGCTCGACAGAAATTGTAAATTATTTCTGTAGCACCGTTACCAACGGTCAGGTTATTGACGGACACGCCAAGATATGATGAGAGATGTTTTTTCAGTTTTGTAGAATTGGGATCAGGGTAGATAGGAATTTTTTCCATCCATGGTTTTAGCAATTTTTTTATCGATAGGGGATATCCTAATGGGTTTACGTTTGAGCTAAAATCCATTATCGTTGAGGTCGGATTTTTAATAGAATAGGGACCGCCGTGTGGAACCAAAGTATGTGTCGCTATGTTTTTGGCAAATTTCACATACTCACAAATGCGACCATGGGTTTAGTTGTTACGGTCAAACGCTAAAGAATTATTAATTGATCGCACAAAAAATTCCTTTGTGAAGAAGAGAGTAGGCATACTAGGTGCAACGGGAGCGGTGGGACAGGAATTCATACTTTCACTTGAGAACCACCCATGGTTTGAGGTTACCCAGCTTGCAGCCTCGGAAAGATCCGCTGGCAAAAAGTACCTTGAGGCAATAAGGGATCCAAGTACTGGCATAGTCAAATGGCAGGTTGGAGGCGACGTACCTCAGTATGTACGTGATATGATGGTGGTTTCAATCGATCAGGTAAAAACTAGTGAGCTGGACTTGGTGTTTTCTGCAGTAGAGTCAGACGCTGCAAGAGAGATAGAAACCAAGTTTGCAAAAGAGGTTCCAGTAATCAGCACTTCTTCTGCCTACAGATATGAAGAGGACGTACCGATTTTGATTCCAGGAATTAATGATGACCATGTAGAGCTTGTTGAAAAACAAAGGAAAAACCGTAACTGGAAGGGCTTTGTTTTGCCTTTACCAAACTGCACAACCACGGGTCTTGCAATCACAATGAAGCCACTTTATGAAAGATACGGAGCAAAACGAGTAATCATGACCTCGATGCAGGCCATCTCTGGGGCTGGAAGGTCACCTGGAGTTTCTGCGCTAGATGTAACTGACAACTTGATTCCCTATATCCCAAAAGAAGAAAACAAGGTAAGAATAGAGACTGCCAAGATTTTGGGCAAGCTCAAGAATGGTAAGATAGAGCCAGCTGACATTAAGGTGAGCTGTACGTGCACACGTGTTCCAGTTATTGATGGCCATACAGAATCTGTCTTTGTTGAGACTTCCAAGCCTGCCAAGGCAGATGATGTAAAACACACAATTGAAGAGTTTTCACACCATGTTAGTGTGCAGGGGCTCCCTTCTGCGCCAAAAGATTATCTGGTTGTGCACCAAGATCCAACTAGACCCCAACCAAGAATAGACAGAGAGCTCAACGACGGCATGACGACATCGATTGGAAGGCTTGAAGAAGATGTCATCTTTGATAATGGCGTCAAGTATGTATTGTTCTCCCACAACAAAAAGATGGGCTCGGCAAAAGGCGCAGTACTTTTGGCAGAAATGCTTTACAAAAAAGGCAAAATCTAGATTCCATATTTTTTCAAATTTTTCGATCATAACGTTATTAAACAGAAAAGAATTTGATAAAGCAGGTGTTTTAAACGGCAAAAATTGATGATCTCGACCTTACCATTTT
The DNA here is from genome assembly GCA_964562075.1 of uncultured Candidatus Nitrosotenuis sp. Lineage (GTDB taxonomy): Archaea > Thermoproteota > Nitrososphaeria > Nitrososphaerales > Nitrosopumilaceae > Nitrosotenuis. The sequence goes on along the minus strand of CAZLSK010000057.1, from coordinate 1,641 downwards.
GTCTGAGCTTAGTGAGGATGCATCAATTTCAATTCCAAAGTTATCAGAAAAAATAAAGGTCAACCCTTCTGTGGTATACAGCCGAATAAAACGGCTTACAAGCAAAAAACTCATCGAGCGATTCACAATTGTTGTAAATGATAAGGAGCTTGGCTATGGAGTAAAAGCGCTAACTGGAATCAACATGGATTCAAAACTACGTGATTCAATTATTGACGAATTGTTCAAAATAAAAGGTGTCCGTGAAATATCCGAAGTAACAGGCAGATTTGATATCATTGTAACAATGTATGCCATGAATCTTGCAGAAATGCACAAACTCATCTCAGAGGGAATTGGACGCATTGAGGGGGTTTTGGCTTCTGAAAGCTTCATTGAGATGAAGCGTCGTACCAAAACCATGCCTTATAACCACGAGGCTTGAGCGTGTTACATTTAATTTTACATTATGTTTTTGTGAGGTAGGGAAATATGATGCAAAGAACCCAAGCCGGCTCTAGAATCAAGACCTATTACGAGCTAACAAAACCAAAGATCTGGTACCTATTGGTATTTACTGCATTTGGGGCAGCAATTACTGCTGCAAACATTTACGACGTTTCTGTATCTCCTGCCACATGGGCATTGATGCTTTTAGGAGTAGCAGCTGGTTCTGCATCCGCTAATACTCTTACTAACTATCACGATAGAGATATTGATGCAATAATGGAGCGAACCAAAGGTAGGCCAATTCCAAGTGGAAGAATTACGCCTCCAAAGGCACGAGATTTCGGACTCGTTTTAGCTGCAATCTCACTGGCTTGTGCGTTTGCAATATCATATACGGCTGGATTTTGGAATGGAGTGTGGGCTGGAATTTTCATGGCTTTTGGTTTGGTTAATAACATTGTAGTGTATTCACTGACGCTTAAGAGACGAAGCAGAACAAATATCATACTTGGAGGATTCTGTGGAGGCGCGCCGGCAATGATCGGTTACGCCGCTGTTACGCTACATGGGTTGTGGGACCTCGGCCTTGTCATGGCAGGTCTTGTATTCATATGGATACCAATGCACATTTGGGCATTGACACTGCACTTCAAAGATGACTACAACAAGGTAAACGTACCTATGCTGACCGCTGTCCAGTCAGAAAAGACATCAGCAAGAATAATTGCAATCTCAACACTTGTGATGGTTTTGTTTAGTGTAGTGCCGTTCTTTTTGACTACAGATACTGGTGAGCCAGTAATGCGAGAGATTTACCTGTACACGGCAGTTGCATCAGGCGCGCTAATGCTTGTTCTTTCATTTTGGGTCATTGTAAAACCATCAGAGAAGGCATCATGGATGCTTTTCAAATTCTCAAGTCCCTACTTGGCAGTATTGTTTATTGCCTTGATGGTGGATTCAGCCTTACGATAAAGCTATCATTTCAGTGCTTTTCTTAAGACCTGATTTATTACAGAGGAAAAGCTTACAGAAGCACCTGTTTTTTTAATTTGATCTGCTTGCATGTTTCTTAGCTTAGATTCTATGTCCTTGTCAAGCACTATCGTGTGTCTTTTAATCATGTATTCGTATATGAAATGTCATTTCTTTTCAATCTAACTATAAAATACCAAATTTGGTAAATATGTAATTTTGAAGGATCTACATAGT
>CAZLSK010000056.1:0-9138 GCA_964562075.1 uncultured Candidatus Nitrosotenuis sp. | reverse complement strand
ATGCTCGAGTACAGAGGAGCAAGAATTCAGATTTTGGATCTGCCAGGAATTATTGAAGGCGCTTCAAAAGGAAAAGGCCTTGGCAAGAGGATTCTCGCAGTGGCACGAAATGCAGATTTGGTAATTCTAATTTTAGATGTCTTTCAACCATATCATGAAAATGTCCTAAGAACAGAGCTTGGAAACATCGGCATAAGGCTTGATCAAAAACCACCAAACATCGTAATAGAAAAGGCCACAACCGGCGGAATTGCAATTGCGCAACAAGTCAAACTCTCCTCAATTTCTGAAAAGCTAGTAAAAGAGATCCTACACCTATACGGCATAACGAGTGCACGGGTGGTAATTAGAGAGGATATTACCTCTGAGCAGCTCGTAGATCACCTAACAGGTGATAAAAGATACGCCGAGTCCTTGACGGTTTTGAACAAAATCGACCTAGTGGACCCAAAATTTGTAAAGGAGGTACAATCAAAAGTAAAATCCGAGGTTGTGCCAGTTTCTGCAGATTCTGGGCTAAACATCGACCTGCTAAAAGAAAAAATCTATCAAAAACTTGACTTTATACGACTTTACATGAGACCAAAGGGCGGCGAGACTGACTTTAAGGAGCCACTAATCATCAGAAGAGACTCAACTGTCGAGGATGTCTGCAACAAACTTCATAGAAATTTGAAAAAAGATTTTCGATATGGTCTTGTCTGGGGAAAAAGTGTCAAATTTGGTGGCCAGCGAGTTGGATTATCTCATGTCCTAGAAGACGAGGACGTACTTACAATAGTTAAATCACGATGAAAAAAAATTGATCAAGATGGATCACGAAACTGAAAACCGTTGGTGCAAGTTTTGCATGATGAAAACAAAACAAGAGATTGTTTTTGTTCCTCAAACAGCAACATACAAACGCATAAGACAATACAAGTGCACAATTTGTGGTCACACCAGCTGGTTGCAGGGAAAGAGACCATCAGCTGAAAGTGTTTATTGAAAATTTTTGCGATCAGAAAAATTTTTTGCAAAAAATCGTTTATTATTTGTAATCAGTTGGTGTAATTTTGTTTAGTATTACCATAGAAAAACAAGTAAAAGTTATTTTTGCTAATGGCAACTAAGCGCAGATCAAAAGCTAAACGCAAAGCTCCACGTCGTGCAAAGAAAGCACCAAAGAGAAAGGCAGCTAAGCGCAAGGCAAAGAGATCAGCCAAGAAACGACGAAGATAAAATCGTCCAAAGTCGTCAATTGTAATTGACGCAAATTTTATTTTTCTAGAAATTTTGTTAGCTAAACATCTGCCCTGGTGGTTGTGATTGTTTTTCTTTGAGACCCTTTTCTACTGAAAAAGTTCTGTTGTTCGGAATTATTGTGATCTTGACCGATGTGTTTATCGCATAATGTGGTGTACCGTCAGGATTTTTGTGGTTAGTTGCAATTCCAACTCTATCAAGATCAACTTTAACTTTAACGAGTGCACCATCCTCTAGCTTGAATGCTACAAAATCACTTCCCACTCTGTCATAATCTAGCATTTTAAACTCAATTTTGTTTTTTAACTCACTCAACTGGACTTCAGCTCAAGTAACTAATACAGATAGCTCATTAGTTTTATTTGTTCTTCTGTGGTGATGATGTTTTTTGCAGTAAGTATTTCCAACAGCTCTCTGAACAACGCCTTTTGTTCATCTGAGAGACCCGAAGTTCCAGGAGGACCTGGTGGACCTGGTGGGCCTCGTGGACCCTTGTCTCCTGCTGAACCCTGCGGACCCTGTGGACCTTTTTCTCCCGCTGGACCTCTTGGACCTGGTGGGCCTCTTTCGCCTTGTGGGCCTTGAATTCCTTGCGGACCCTGTGGACCACGCTCACCTGGAGCACCCTGTGGCCCCTGCTCGCCCTGCGGCCCCTGTGGACCGCGGGGACCTTTTTCGCCTTGTGGGCCTTGCGGACCAGTAAGTCCCTTTTCTCCAGCTGGCCCTTGTGGACCGGTCGGGCCTCTTTCACCTTGTGGACCAGGAACGCCTGTCAGTCCCTTTTCTCCCGGCGGACCTTGTGGACCTTGTGGGCCTTTGTCTCCCATTTCACCTGGTGGACCTCGTGCTCCTCGCTCACCGGGCGGTCCTTGAATTCCCTTATCGCCTGGCGGACCTGGAGGACCTGTTGGACCTTTTTCTCCAGACGGTCCAGGCGGACCTGTTGGACCTTTGTCACCAGATGGACCAAGAGGACCTTTTTCTCCTCTGTCACCTTTTTCTCCCGCAGGTCCGGTAACTCCTTTGTCGCCTGGCGGACCCATCGGACCTTTGTCTCCCTTGTCTCCTTTTTCACCGGGCGGACCTTTGTCTCCCTTGTCTCCCTTGTCGCCCTTGTCACCCGTTAGTCCCTTGTCACCCTTGTCTCCTTTTTCACCGGGCGGACCTTGAATTCCTCTATCACCCTTATCGCCTGCAGGACCTGTTGGACCTTTGTCGCCACGCTCTCCCTGTGGGCCCAGAGGACCTATTGGGCCTTTGTCACCCGGCGGACCAGCATGACCCGTTGGACCTTTGTCACCTGATGGACCAGGGGGGCCTGTTGGACCTCTGTCACCTTGTGGACCTCGTGGACCTGCTGCACCACGCTCTCCTCTAGCATAACGTTCTTCATAGGATGCTTGTGAAGGAAATTCTTCGGTCTCTGGTTCTTTTTTCCTTCGTTTTGGTGGAGCTGCTTCTGGTTTTTCACCAATTTGAACCTCAAAGACGGAATGTAGTGGCGAGAACTGATCCGTTACCACTATCCAAACCGTTGGTAAATCAAATACAGAATCAGGAATAGGATTGGCTTCGCTGCCAAGTGTCTGCACGAACTTGGTGTCTTTAACATGAAGATGAAAGTTTTCTTCCCATAAGGCAGAATAATTCTTGCCGACTATTTGTTCGGTGGAAGGCATTGCATCACAAATCGAGATTTTGACCTCGTAGACGCCTGATTGCTTAAATGGTGCGGTGCCTTGGATCTCTAATTTTTTAGTCTGGCTAGGCAATAAACAACTTGTAATATGCAAGTATTTTTGTATTTAGTAGACTGCTTTTTGATACTGCAAGTTCAGCAAGAGTATTTATCCGAAAGGATACCCAAAATCAGTAAATGAAGATACGCGAAAAGAATCTCCCAAAACCAGTTGACGATAAAGAGACCGGCCTAGTAAAGGCAGACTATCAGAAAAACAAGCTCCTCAAGAAGGGAATACACCTCATGGCCGATGAGCGCCTTGAGGATGCAGTCAAGACCTTTGATCTGGTATTGAGGCTAGACCCCAACAACACCGAGGCACTCTTAAAGATGGGCTATTCAAGATTTCATCTTGACGACTATGCAGGTGCCCTCCAGGCATATGACCGCGTTCTTGACATCGATGTGGCAAACTCCGAGGCGTGGAACCTAAAATCACTTGTCCATTATCAGCAGAAAAATTATGCAAAGGCGCTGGACTGCGTTGAAAAATCAATAGAATCAGACCCCGCCTTTGGCATGGCGTGGTACAATAAATCATGCTATCTTTCGTTGCTTAACGAGGTCCCAGAATCTCTAGAGACACTCAAGCGCGCAATTGAGATCGATGTCAAAAACGCAAAGCGCGCCGTAAAGGACAAGGACTTTATGAATGTCAGAATCGAAGAGGGATTTCGAAGAATTGTTGAGCTTGTTGTTTTAGAGTCTGTTAGGCAGGGATACCATACAGTCGGAGCAATAGTTTGGACTACGTTTATCAGCAAGGCCGAAGTCGAGGAATCACTTCGAAAATTAATAGAAAAGGGACTGATTGTCAGAAACGAAAAAAGACAGGGTTTGAACAAAATCGACACCTACGACATTGAGCCAGAGCTTGCAAACAAGGTCGGAGTCGAAAAGCGAAGCCTTGTGGGGCCAACAAAGAAGCTTCCAAGCTCAATCAAAAGTCTCAAAGAAATTAGCGAGGCAGTCCAGACAACAAAGCTTGCAATAGAAGAAGAAGACGTGCAAAAGGTCATCAAAAGTTTTGACACGTTCATTGATTCAGAAAAGCTTGGCAGCATGATGATTGAGCAGTTTTTAGATGATCACAGAGAAATAAGACTCTTCAAGGTGAGGCTGGAGGACAAGGGTGTTGATTATCTTCGAGAAAACAAGCTAAAGATTATGGATCTCTTTGATAATTTGGAAGCTGTTGTGACAAAAAAACTCAGAGGCCACTTTAGTGGCTATTCAGCCGACAGGTCCCAATAGTCCGCATTTTCCTGTTTTACTATTGGCTTGTTGAGTCCCTTCCATTCCTTAAAGGAACGAACATACAACTTTACATTTGGGTATTCGACTGATTTGAGTGCATAATATGCAAGACCCGAAAGCGTGCCAACACTTCCACAGTATGTTATTATTTCTGCATCCTCTGCAACACCGCGATTTTTTAAAAGACGTTTTAGCTCATCGCGAGGCCTCAGAATCTTGTCCTCTGAACCGAGGGTGCGATATGGAATGTTGATTGCACCAGGTATGTGCTGCTCTAAATAATTGAGTCGCTCGCGGTTGTCGATGAGAATGACGCCTTTTCTTTCCTTTGCCTTTTCAAGATAATCCGCCGTTGCCATGATTTCAGGCCTGAGGTGCAGTGAGTGTGTCTTTGAGCTAACCGACGGCTCCTTTGCGTCCGTCTCAAGCCCAAGTGACTTCCACTGCCCATATGTCACATCAAGCAGTGAGACATCCGAATGACCAAGGTATTGTAGAGTCCATGCAACCCTTGATGCAAGCGCACCAAATGTATCGTCGTATACAACCACCGGCGTTTCGTCATCAATTCCAAGTGATTGTGCAACTTTGAGTACCCGTTCAGGGGTGTCGTCGGCAAGCAGGTCCGCAAGCGGCAGGTTCACCGATTTTGGGATGTGATCTTTTTTGTAATCCTCGGCTCGTCTCACATCTATTACTCTGACACTATTGTCTCGCAGCTCAGATCGCAGAGTATCTGCATCGATTGTGGTCTTGATTGTTTTTTCTTTGCTCAAGCTGCACACTCGCCCTTGCCGGTTCTTGTGTGGTAATGAGAGTCGCTGCCATAGTCTGCGTAAAAATCCTTGTCTTCAGTTATTGACGGCACCGTAGTATATGGTAAGAGCAGATTCTTTACATCGCCAACCGATTTTATCGATGAATCGCTGTGTCCTGTGACTATCTTGTGTATCCACGACTTGAGCGTCTCGCCATGTTTTTTGTCTGCCTTGAAGATCTCGATTATTTTTAAAACTGCAGGAATCACCCTCTTTGCAGGAATCCTCAGAACGTTTACGCCAAGCATCGTCTCACCATCTGAGCGGCCGCCAATTGAGAGCTGATATATTGGATACATGTCCCTGCTAACACTTCTGCCCCCTCCACCATAAAATCCGATTGTTGCAATCTCATGTTGTCCACAAGAATTGGGACAGCCGCTGATTTTGATTGTCGCATCCCTGAGATCCTCGTCATCATCAAGCTTTAACTCTATGAATTTTCTCTGAATCTCTTTTGCCAATCTATGCGAGTTTGTAAGTGCTAGATTGCATGATGTGGTACCAGAGCATCCAACGGGATGCGCCATTGTAAGCGAGCCGGGGTTTGCAAGCCCTACACCCAACAGTCTGGAGTAGAGCTTTGGCAGGTCTGACTCTTGCACATATCTTATGACCATGTCTTGCACAAAGCCGGTTCTTGCATACCCTTCTGCAGAAAACTCTCTGCAAATGTCTGCTAGTGCTCGCAGCTGGTTTGCTGTTACATCTCCTGCCTCAAGCGTAATTGATATAGAGTAAAAGCCGTCCTGTTTTTGCTTGTAAGTGTTGGTCTTTCGCCATCTTGAAAATCCGTCCGGAATTGATTTGTTATCAAAGCCGCTTATCCTAATTGGTGATGAAAGTTTTTGTGGGCCGTGGTCAACATCGAGTGTCACTATGACAGATTGGGTCGCCCTAACAATTGCCCTTTCCTTTAGCACCAGGTTCTGAAATTGCTCCCAGCCCATTTGGTCAACCAAATATCGCATTCTGTTTCGTGCCATGTTCTTTCTATCCCCAAGTCTGTCAAAGATTCTAAGCACCGCAATCGATGTGTACAAAAGATCCTCCTGTGGTGTAAACTCTTCAAGCAAGTGGCCTACAAAAGACTTGTTTCCTAGTCCACCGCCCAAAAATACCTTAAAGCCGCGCTGTGTTTTTCCCTCAATTGTTCTTGTTTGAGGAATGAGTCCCACATCTGTCATTCTTGCCATGCCGTGCTCCTCACAACATGTAAAATTGAATTTGAATTTTCTTGGAAGCGCTTGGTTGAGTGGGTTTCGCAGCAAAAACTTGGCAGTCGCTACTGCGTACGGCGTTGCATCAAACTCTTCTTTGTTACAAGTGCCTGCAAGCGGACTGCACATTACATTTCGAACAGTGTTTCCACATGCTTCTCTTGTTGTGAGTCCAATCTCTGCCAGCCCCCTCATTATCTCAGAGACATCCTCTAGTACTACCCAGTGCAGTTGAATGTTTTGCCGAGTTGAGACATGTGCGCTGCCAATTGAGAATCCTTCGCTAAGCTGGGCAATTTTTTCAAGCTGGTGTGGATAGATCTCACCTGCAGGAATCTTGATTCGAACCATTGCATAATCATCAGTCATCCTTGTGCCGTATGCTCCGTGCTGAAGCCTGAATCGCCTAAACGAGTCTGCGTCCATCTTGCCTTGCCTAAACTCTTTGACGGTTTTTGCAAAGTTCTCAGCCTCTTCTACTTTGGCCCAGTTAATCTTGGGCATCCTAGTCTCCTTTGGAGCCCTTACTACAGTACTACTCAAATTCAAATAGCTTTTTTCCCAGTTTGGATATAAATTTTTGAAAGACGGTATTTTGGCTTCAATGCCAAAAATGCAGGCAGTAATTTACCGCCTGTGCGGCTTAGTTTTACCTAACTTTGTTCCAAAAGCTGGAAAGTAAATTCTACAAAACTATTAAATGTCTACTGTCGAGCTTACAAATATGCAAAGTGCCTCGGTAAAAGAAAAAACAAAAATTTTTGCAAATGTCGGCGAGGCAGAAATCACCAGAGCGATTGCGGACGAGTTTTTCTCTGTATTTAACGAACGCATTACATCCGATGTCATAATCATTGGCGCAGGTCCAGCAGGCCTTACTGCAGGACGCGAGCTTTCGTTGATGGGATACAAGGTCCTCATCATCGAGCAAAACAACTATCTTGGCGGCGGCTACTGGCTTGGGGGCTACATGATGAACCCGGTAACTGTGAGGGCACCGGCACAAAAGATCTGGGATGAGCTTGGCGTTCCCTACAAAAAGGTCTCAGACGGATTATACATCACGGCAGGACCACACGCCGTCTCAAAGCTTATTGCTGCCGCATGTGACGCCGGAGTCAAGTTTCTCAATCTGACAAAGTTTGACGACCTGATTCTAAAATATGGCAGGGTCTCAGGCCTTGTCGTAAACTGGATGCCGGTTGCGGCGCTGCCAAGAAACATTACCTGTGTGGACCCAGTAGCACTCGAATCCAAGATAGTAATTGATGCGTCAGGTCACGACTCGGTTGCGGTAAAGAGATTAGTCGACAGAAAGTTAGTTGATTGGAAGGGAATGAATCCGATGTGGGTCGAAGACAGCGAGGACAAGGTAGTCGAGCACACAGGCGAGATTTATCCGGGACTTGTGATTGCAGGAATGTCTGTAACGGAAACGCACGGCCTGCCGCGAATGGGCCCGACCTTTGGAGCCATGCTTTTCTCAGGAAAAAGAGCCGCAGAGATAACCGCAGCAAAACTAAAAGAGATAAACCGAAGCTAGACCTGTGAAGATCTCCAAAGTCTTTTTGTATGATGAACCTTCCGTATCAGAAATTAACCTAAATGGTTTAGCAGAGTTTTTGGAAAAAACATTTCAAGTTAAAGTCATACAGCGCAAAAATATCTTTGCAGACGCCACCACCCAGACTGCTAGCGAGCTTGCAGGATGCCGAGTCTTTGAGTTCAGGCGGCCCTTTGAGCAGCACACCCCAACAAAGGAGGAGATTGAGTTTGAGCTCAGCTCCTTTGCAGACAGCTCAAAAATTCAAAACATTGTTTTGTACGACGGATTTGAATTTCAAAAAATCATCTCCTCGCTGATTCCGCCGCAAGAACAAGAACTGCAAAACACGCACATTGTTTTTACAAACAGGCTTTGCTGCACCTTTGATCAGTCAGACCATAGGTATCACGGCAGGGCACTGATCGGTGCAAACCCCTCCATCATTTCAACAACTGGAATAATTGAGGCCCCTGCCAAGCCCCGCCAGTACTATCTTGACTTGATGGCAAACTATGGCCAAGGTCTTAACATCGAGTCCATCAAAAAAAAGTACCAAGGCACATATCTAGAGTACCATGACAGCCGCCTTGGCAAGATTGTACAGGGATACTGCATGCAGGCATTGTTTTACTATATGACAGGAGATCCTTTTTGTGATCTACTTGAGTGCAGGCTGCACAATGCACATTGGCAGCATGACCTTTTGTACTCGCAGCTAGAGTTTGGAGACCTTTGCGCAAAACATACGCAGGTTCTCAAACAATGGACTGCCATGAATGACTTAAATTGTTGACCAAGTTTAGCCTCAATTATGATGGCTGATGCCGGGTCCACCGTTCTAGTTGAAAAAGAATATCCCAAATCAGAAAAAAAGAAAACAAGATACGATGTAATAATTATTGGTGCAGGTCCAGCCGGATACACCGCAGGCATTTATTGCGCACGCGCAAGACACGACACTCTTATACTGTCTGGAGTTCTGCCAGGGGGCCAGCTTGTCAACACGACCGATGTTGAGAACTATCCGGGTTTTGAAAATGGGATAATGGGTCCGGATCTGATGGTAATAATGAGAAAGCAGACGCAGAGGATGGGGGCTACCATCATAGACGATGAGGTAGTAGATGTTGATTTTAAGCACAAGCCGTTTAAGATTCTGACTGCGTCAGAAGAATACGAGTGCAAGGCCGTAATCATTGCAACCGGCGCATCACCAAGAAAACTTGGTCTTCAGGGCGAGTCCGCCTTTGGTGGAAAAGGGGTTTCGTACTGCGCCACATGTGATGGTCCATTCTTTAGAAACCAAGAGTT
>CAZLSK010000055.1:0-9222 GCA_964562075.1 uncultured Candidatus Nitrosotenuis sp. | reverse complement strand
TATTGGCCCTTGGTCTAACTCCTCGGTGACATAATGAGCCGTAACACCAACGATTTTTGTTCCTCGTTCAAATGCCTGAGCATATGCCGAGGCACCTGGAAATGCAGGCAACAACGACGGATGGATGTTTATTATTCTGTGTGGGTATCTCCATACAAAGTTTGGTGTCATTATCCTCATATAGCGAGCTAAAACTACCAAATCGATATCGTATTTTTTTGTAATTTCAATAAGCCTGTCCTCCGCACTCTGTTGATCTTTTTCATCTACCAATACAAAGGGAATTCCTGATTTTTTTGCTAGAGGTTCAAGCGTTTTCTCCGTTCCGACTATGACACCGATCTGTCCTTTGATCTGTTTTTTTGTATTTGCGGCAAGTAGTGTTTCCAGACAATGTGATTCTTTTGTCACAAAGACTGCGATGTTTTTTTGAGAGTTTATTTCATGATAAACACTCACTTCCATACCTAACTTTTTTCCCAAATTCCGTAGCTGTTTGTCAAACGCCTTGATGTCAAACTCTTTTGAAAACGATGCCTCAAGATGCATACCAAAGAGCCCCTTTATGACATTCTGGTTGACCTTCTCAATGTTGCCATTTTTTTGAAAAATGAAATTAGTAAACGCGGCTACTATTCCCTCTTTGTCCTTTCCAACAACAGTGATGCCTATTCTGATTTTTTTCACAGAATTGTGTTACAAATTCACTTTATTAACCTAGTTTCGGTTTGGCGTGAAAATTTCCAAGTGCGGGAGGTGGGATTTGAACCCACGAACCCCTAAGAGATAAGGGCCTAAACCTTACGCCTTTGACCAGGCTTGGCAACCCCCGCACTGATGCTCAAATTTCACACAAACTTAAGTTTTCAGCTTGTAGGACCTCTGGCAAGGAAAACACAAAATCTGCCCATCAAAAAAATCTAACAAAGCACAAATTTAGCTAATAGAAATCACCATCATTGGGAAAATTATTTGGAACAAATGGAATCAGAGGGGTCTTTGCAGAAGATCTTACTTTGGAGTTCATACATGACATAACCCTCTCAATGGCAACCTTTTTCAAAAAAGGACCAATTCTTGTGGGCTATGACGGCAGGGAATCCAGCCCAATTATTGCCAAAGTGGTGTGTTCAACTCTGAATTCTTGTGGACTAGATTGCAGTCTTGGTGGTCTTGTTCCCACACCAGCACTTGAATTTGCAACAAAAACTCTCCAATACAATGGAGGAATTATGATTACCGCATCACATAATCCTCCACAATATAACGGCCTCAAGCCGGTTGCCAAGGACGGTGTTGAAATTTCAAGAGATGATGAAAAGCTCATCGAAGACATCTACTTTGCCAAAAAATGGATAAAAAATAGCAAAAGGTTAGGTAAAGGGGGAACCGAACCCACGGTAATTCGTACTTATCTTGATGGCATAAAATCTCGTGTAGATTCTTCAAAAATAAAATCAAAGAAATTCAAAGTAGTCTTAGATCTTGGCAATGGCGCTCAGGCCGTTTCAGCACCAAATCTCTGCAAAGAGCTTGGCTGTCAAGTATTACAGATTAATGAAAAAATTGATGGTAGATTTCCTGGAAGGGGTTCGGAACCGACACCTGAGAATTTACAAAAGCTCTCAAAAATGGTGATTGAAAATAAAGCAGATCTTGGTGTTGCCTTTGATGGTGACGGCGATCGAAGTCTTTTCTGTGACAACAAAGGACAAATTTTGAGTGGTGACAAGTCAGCAATGTTGTTGGTAGATCATCTCCTTGGACAAAAATCAAAGATAGTAACATGTCTCAATTCCAGTTCCGTAATTGAGAACATTGCCTCCAAGACAAGATCACGAGTAATTCGAACCAAAGTCGGCAGCGTCGAAGTATCGCGAAGAATGGTGTCTGAAAAAGCCCTTGTTGGCTTTGAAGAGAATGGAGGTTTTATGTATGGGAGACATAATCAAGTGCGAGATGGTTGCATGACGCTTGCCTTGATGCTTGACCTCCTCGCAAGTTCTGACAAGTCCTTATCTGAAGCACTTGGTGAAATTCCTACATCTTTTACTACAAAAGACAAGGTTCCATGCACAAGGCAAGAAGCAAAAAAAGTAATTGCACAGCTAAAAAAAGAACATCAAAACTATGATACGACGGATGGGATCAAGATAATCTTTGATGACAAAAATTGGGTAATGATAAGACCGAGCGGAACTGAGCCAATTGCAAGAATCTATGCCGAGTCGGACTCACAACAAGGACTCGATGATTTGATGGTAAAATACCTCAAAAAGGTCAAGACAATCATGAACAAAACCTAGCAGATAACACTAATAAGGCGATACCAAAAAACCCAAGGAATGGAGATGATCCCTACGGGTGATTTAATTGGGTAAGGCTTACTATGTAAAATTCGAGACACCAGCTGACCTTGTAAATCCAATACTAGAGGCAGTGCGTGTGGCTTCACAGAGTGGCAAAGTCAGAAAAGGAACAAACGAGGCAACAAAGGCAATTGAAAGAGGAATAAGTAAACTAATAGTCATTGCCGAAGATGTTGAACCTCCAGAGGTTGTAGCGCATCTTCCAATCATTTGCGAGGAACAAAACGCTGCATATGCATTTGTTCCAAGTAAGCAAGAGCTTGGAAAGGCACTTGGCATAGATGTTACCTCTGCCGCAGCAGCAATAATTGATGCTGGAGATGCAAACCACATTGTTGAAGAAGTAGTCACTTCAATTAAGAAGATTAAAGGTGGCAAGTAGCCATGAGCTCTTCCCAAACAGAAGAGGTTGTACCAGCAGAAGTAATACAAATTGTTGGCAAGACAGGAATTGCCGGAGAAATAACACAAGTCAGAGTAAAGATTTTGGGTGGAAGAGACAAAGGGAGAATTTTGACAAGGAACGTAAAAGGTTCTGTGAGGATGTCAGATATTCTAATGCTACGCGAAACCGAACGTGAAGCCAAGAAGATAAGGTGATCAAAAATTGAGCCTACTCGTTAAACCATGCAGTTTTTGTGACAGACCAGTTGCAAAAGGATCGGGTACGATGCTAGTCAAAAACGACGGCACAGTACTTTGGTTCTGCTCACCAAAATGCAAAAAGAACATGTTGGTACTAAAACGTGATCCACGTACCCTCAAGTGGACAAAAAAATATCAGAAAGGCGGAATTATCAAAAAGTAACTTTAGAATAAATTGGCAGAACAAACACTTTTCATAATAAAACCAGACGCAGTAGCGCGTAAGCTAGTTGGACAAATCATCTCAAGATTCGAAAATAAAGGATTCAAAATCTTGAAGCTGAAAATGTTTACATTTACAAAGTCTCAGGCAGAAGAATTCTATTCGGTTCATAACACAAAGCCGTTCTTTGGTGAGCTTGTCTCATTTATCACATCTGATCCAGTGGTTGCCGCAATAATTGAAGGAAACAACGCCATTGCCACAACACGGCTTTTGGTTGGTGCAACAAAATCATTCGAAGCAGCCCCAGGATCAATTCGAGGAGACTTTGGTCTTGGAATCTCTGACAATATCATTCATGCATCGGATTCAAAGGAAAGTTTTGAAAAGGAAGCGAAGGTAGTATTTGAGTGAGCTGCCTTGCGAATTCGACAACCAATTGTGGCCGTCCTTGGCCATGTAGATTCCGGTAAGACGTCATTACTAGACAAAATTCGTGGAACTGGCGTTCAAAGCAGGGAAGCTGGTGGAATCACACAGCACATAGGTGCAAGCTTTCTACCTTCGGATACTATCAAAAAGATGTGTGGTCAGCTATATGAGAGACTTGCAAAATCCGAACACGAAGTTCCAGGGTTGTTGGTAATTGACACACCGGGGCATGAAGTCTTCACAAACCTTAGGACACGTGGTGGCTCCGCAGCAGACATTGCCATTCTAGTAGTGGATACGAACCGCGGATTCCAGCCACAAACCAACGAAAGCCTCAAAATTCTTCAGGCAAGAAAGGTTCCGTTTGTAATAGCTCTCAACAAGGTCGACCAGATACCAGGCTGGCGACCTGTCGATACGCCTTACATTTCACAGGCAATAAAAAAGCAGGACCAATTTATACAAACAACGCTTGATGAGCAGATCTATAACGTGGTTGGCACACTTTCAATTTTGGGTTTTCAATCAGAGGCATTCTATAGAGTAAAGGATTTCTCAAAGGAAGTTGCTATCGTTCCAGTCAGCGCCAGAGTCGGGGTGGGAATACCAGAGCTTTTGACTGTTTTGGTGGGTCTGACGCAACAATACATGCAAAAAAGACTGGCACAGGAAGAAAAACCAAGCCGAGGAATAATTCTTGAGGTAAACGACGAGGTTGGCCTTGGAACAACTGCAAACATGATACTAATTGATGGTCGAATAGAAAAGGGTGACAATGTTGTTGTTGCAAAGCGAGATGAGGTTGTTGTGACAAAACCAAAGGCCATGTTGTTGCCAAAACCGTTGGACGAGATGCGAGATCCACGAGACAAATTCAAACCAGTTGACAGTGTGGAGGCAGCAGCTGGAATCAAGATAGCATCCCCAGATTTGGAGGGCGTGCTGCCAGGCAGTACCGTCTATGTAACAAAGGACGAATCAAGGATCCAAGAATTCAAAGAAATCATCGAGTCGGAAATGAAATCCGTCTTCATCGACACTCAAACAAATGGAGTCATACTAAAGTGCGATACGATTGGTTCACTGGAGGCACTGACTGAAATGCTAAGACGTCAACAGATATCTATAACAAAAGCTGACATTGGACCAGTAAATCGACGCGATGTAATGGAAGCCAAGGTAATCAAGGATAACGACAGACATCTTGGTGTAATTCTAGCCTTTAATGTACGAACACTCCCTGACGCCCAAGAAGAATCAGAAATAAACCACGTCAAAATCTTTAACGACAAGGTAATCTACAGCCTGCTTGACAACTATACACAATGGGTAGATGAAGATACAGCAAATGAAGAAAATGCCGTGTTTAATGAGCTGACTCCTGTCTGCAAATTTACTTTTCTGAAAGGATACATCTTTAGAAACAGTAACCCTGCTGTATTTGGAATACGAGTGGATGCTGGTAAGGCAAGGCAAAAAATGTCAATCATGAACAAAAACGGAAAAAAAATTGGCATCATCCACCAACTACAGGATGGCAAAAAACCAATCGAGTCAGCAACACAAGGTCAAGAAGTGGCCTGTTCAATACAAAATGTAACTATTGGAAGACAGATTGCTGAAGAAGATGTCTTTTACTCACTTCCAACTTCGACGGAGGCAAAACAGCTGATTGAAAAGTTCAGCCATAAACTTTCCTCAGAAGAACAAATGGTACTAAACGAGATTGTAGAAATACAAAGAAAGCTTGATTCTGCGTATGGCTACATTTGATATTTTTGTGCTATCATGTGGATTCCCGGCTCGCCTACTGCTCCCATCATCCTGTCAACGGGCTGGCCGTTTTTGAACATGATAAACGTTGGTATTGCCTGAACCCCAAATCGCATCGCTATGTCTTGGGTTTGGTCTACATTCACTCTGGCAAATTTGATGTATCGGTATTTTCTTGCCATTCTTTCAAAGACTGGATGCATAAGCCTGCAAGGCCCACACCACTCTGCCCAAAAATCAACAAGTACTAGATTTTGAGTAGAAATGACCTGATCAAAGGTTGATGAGTTGAGCTCAAGTACTTCGACCTGACTTTGGGCAATAGCTTCCTGCTGCTGTCTGAGCATTTCGGCAAGCTTTTTTTGCTTGATTTTTTCTATTTCTGGGTCTTCCACGGACATAATAATTCGTAATTAGTTAATAATTCTAAAGATCGAGGAGGTAACGCATCTGGACTCCCTTGTCTTGTTTTATTTCCATCAAATGAAAGGTTGGTGATTTTATTTCCACCTTAAATTGGTGTTTTTTAAAATCAATCTCTTCACCTCCAAGCGTTGCCGTAATTTTATACCCTGTGTTTTTTTCTAGCTTGAGGCTGATTGTTTTCCAAGCAAAACCCTCAGTTATGGTCAAAATTATCAGCTCCTCAAGCCAATTGTATAGCAAATAATTGAGATCCTTACCGGTAACTACGATCTGTCGCTTTGTTTTCTGCTCAACTGTTTGTGGGTCAAGAATGGTATCGATTACTGATCTTGCTGCAAGTACAAAAGCCTCTTTCAGATCCGAAGCGGTGACTTCAATGAATGCATCCGTAGCATGTTCCAGATACTTGTAGCTCAATTAGTAGACTGAATGCGGTCTGCTATTAATAGATAGAACCATCGTTAGATTAGAGCAACATCTAAATCCATTAACTAGAAACCTTCACCGTTGAATCTTCCAAGAGGAATGAAGGATTTTGAAAGCGGTGAACAATCAAAGATTGAATATGTCCGACAAAAATTTCTTGAGACCTGTAAAACATTTGGATTCAACTTTATGGATCCTTCACCAATAGAGCTGGTTTCAGTCATAGAAGCTAAGAGCGGTCCTACAATTAGAGACGAAATTTATTTTTTCAAAGACAAAGGGGACAGAGAGGTAGCCCTGCGATTTGATTTTACCATAGGGTTGACGCGCTATGTTGTTTCACAAAAATCACTAAGGCTCCCAGCAAAGATTGCTGCCTTTGGTGGAGTGTGGAGATACGATGAACCACAAAAAGGCCGCTACAGATACTTTCATCAGTGGGATCTTGAAATTTACGGCAAACCAAGTCTAGAGTCTGATGCAGAGATAATTGAATTTACAAGCAAATTCTTTTCAAAACTTAATCTCAAAAACATCACGATCGATATCTCTCATAGAAAATTGGTCGAATCAGTCGTCACCAGACTATTCAACTCAAATGATCCGCAGCTGATTGGAGACATATTTAGAGCAATTGACAAGATTCAAAAAAAGAAAAAGGATGAGATTCTTGAGGAATACAAACAAAAAGGCTATTCTAAGGAAAAGTTAGAAAAAATCCTAGAATTCTCAAAAATCAAGGGCAGTACCTCTCAAGTCGAAGAGGCATTTGATGTCTCGTCAATTGAAGCGTGGACTGAGCTAAAACAGCTGTTCACCTCCCTTCAAAATAGAGGCGTAGAAAATATCCGAGTCAATTTTGGTGTGGTCAGAGGTCTTGACTATTATTCTGGTGTGGTCTTTGAGGCATTTGACAGCTCTTCAGATGTTGGAGCGCTGGTTGGTGGAGGAAGATACGACAGCCTGCCAAAGGCATTTGGGCGAGATGATCTTGGTGCAACCGGTGTTGCAGGTGGGATTGAACGCATAATCATGTCACTAGAAAATCAGGGGCTCAAAGACATTGATACAAATCCACAGGTTTCAGTATTGTTTGTAAACGAAGAAATGCTCAAGGCGGCAGTCAACATAGCATCAAAGCTACGTGAGATGGGAGTAGAAACCGACATAGATCTTGTTGGGAGGCCACTCAAAAAACAAATGGAAAATGCCTCTAACTCAAAGTTTGTTGTAATTGTGGCACCAAAAGAATTTTCATCAAACTTAGTAATCGTAAAAAACATGATTGATGGGAAGGAGCAACAAATTCCAATTAACTCATTGTTTTCTAATGTAAAGTCTCTGCTTAATTTGTAAATGCACGTGTAAGCATCATTATTTCTGGCCCATTTGTGAAATTCCCTACAACTATTGCCTTGTTGTTTGCCAAAATGCCAGATGAGATATATGGTATCCCACCATTAATTGTCGCAGGCTCGAGCCTGACCCTTAAGATATCTGAAACTGATCTAATGTCATCATCATCAGTTTCGGGATGAATTATTCCACCAGTATTGTTTGCACAAACCATAACCCCTGCTTGATGATAACCAGCAATCTTTTTCTGTATAATCTCAATTCCAAGTATGTCCTGAATATTTTTTAACACCTCCTTTGGGACTTTGGGTGAGACTACACCTCCTTTGTCATTTACACACATCAGATTACCCAATGCGGTGTGTTTTATGTCTAAAATACCTACATTGAGGTTGCTTGATTTTTTCAGATACTGTACCTCGTATTCAGAACAAGTGCTTGGAAGCAGCATGCCATGGTTGTTTACAACCATCATAGTTCCAAGCAGCCTCGTGTTTGCTACCGAAGCAAAGAGATATTCGACTTTGAGATATGTGGACAAGGTTTTTGCTTTTGTATGTGCAAAGCCGTTTGGAATAAAGACGAAACTATCGTTTACCTTTGTATAGATCCCAATATTTGGACCGCGGTACACATCATACTTGTAAATATCCAACTCTTCAATTTTAAAACTAAAAAATAAGAACGTATGGTGCGATCAACAAAAAAACAGTGTTATAATTGCAGATATTGTCAAAAAACAAATTTAGTTTCCACTAATTTTGTTTAGATTTAAATAACATCTCATTAAACGTAGTCCTATGCCAATAGACGAACACTTTCCACAGGGACTAAAACCCATTGGAAAAATTATGCACGCTGATGGTGAACATTACCACTTCATGTGGGGACCAGGTAGAAGCGATGCCGAGGCATTCTCGGATGAGGCTGTGATTGCTGCATACAAAGCTCGCGGTGAAAAACAAGTCCCATTAGGTGTCAGCGGTACTATGGTGGCAGTTGATTGGGATTCTTGTGTCGCAGATGGCGCATGCATTGAAGCTTGCCCAGTACAAGTTTTCCAATGGTACAGAACTGAAATGGATATTCCAGCAGTAGACGTAATTGGAAAAACCTTTGCAGGTACTGGTTCTTCAGTAAAAGAGGAACGCAAAGACAAAACCGACAAGGCAGATCCAATCAGAGAACATGACTGCATATGGTGCATGGCATGTGTTTCAGTTTGTCCGCCTCTGGCTATCAAGGTTGATCAATCAAATCTTGAACACCACGAAAAAGCAGCTGGTACCTATATCAAGCTCGAAGGTGGAGAAAACCCACACGCTCACGACTAAACACACAACTTCTTTTCTTTTATTTTAATTCCGAATGGTATCTAGTTTTCACTAACAAATTTTAAGTGGTTATTGTCATCGAAACCCGCAGAGGTCGCCTAGCTCGGCAGGGCGCGGGCCTTGAGAGCCTGTGTGCGCAAGCACCCGAGGGTTCAAATCCCTCTCTCTGCGTCACCAATTATAATGACAATCCGTGATAAACAAAATTTTGGCCCTTAAGTCGGATACCATCATTTTGAAATAATGAAAGCAATCGATATTCATAACGCAAGAAAGAGAATCGAATGTGCCAGAATAA
>CAZLSK010000054.1:0-9478 GCA_964562075.1 uncultured Candidatus Nitrosotenuis sp. | reverse complement strand
CGCCCAGCGCAAGCAGATCGTGGCCGCGCTCGCGAGCACCAAGGGCGACGATCCGCTCGGGCTGCCCGTCGGACCCGTGATGGACAACACCGTGGTCCAGCGCTTCAAGCAGGCGTACGTCGACGCGAACCTGAAGTACGTGGCGCTGAAGGAGAAGTACCTCGAGCGCCACCCGCTCGTGCTCGAGCAGAAGGCGCAGATCGAGGCCGCGCGCCGCGACCTCGTGCGCGAGGTCCGCAACGTGCTCGCCTCTGTAGATTGGAAGAGCGTCGTGTTGTTTTAGATTGTGGTTTTTTTGTTTATTTGCAGCTCCGATTCACTCAACGTTTGGCAACCTCATCGAGGTCAAATGGCCATCTTAAGCATGCTACCAATGTTTCTCTCACTTAGCGATGTCGGATCATAGTCTAGGAGATTGATCTTCTTTGAAATTCTTCGCATCAAGTAAACAGCCAATTTGTAAATTAACGACCACAAATAGCTGTTCTGGTTCAGGTCGTACATTTTGAGCAACAGTGAGAGAACCCACTGCGAGTTTGGATAGTGTTCCCGGATGTATTCTGCAATATAGTCTTTAGAGTTGTTTATCTTGTATTTGATGTGCTCAAGTGTTTCCCGCTCATGCGCATATCCAGTCTGTTGAATTGTTATCCTACCATGTTTCATTGCGGACAATACATCATCTAGCAAGTTTTCCGACTCTATTAGATTGACACATCTGCCCAAAGTAGACAAAACATGTGAGTCACTTCCTGCCACTCCAGTTTTATGGTGTTCAAGTGAGAATTTTGTTGCCTTGGCATTTGAGATGACATCAACGTTGTTGCTGTTAAAGACCTCCACCAAGTCGCAAAACGCTGCCTTTTCACGCAAGGCATCAAGAAGGCTAAAGGGGTGAGGAGCACACGAGATGGCGTCCTGTCTTTTTATTTCATCAAGCACCTCTGCCAGAGACAAGTCCGGTTTTATTTCCTTGGTTATGCCATATGCAATCACATGAGCACCGGTGCTGGTGGTAATTTCTTCGGCAGGATAAATCTGGATGTGTTTGTATTTTGCATGATCGTTTTTGTACTCTAACATTTGCGCATACCCATTTAGCGTGTTGTGGTTTGTAACAAAGAGGGATTCAAGGCCAAGGGTTCTTGCCTGCTCAAGCTGTTCTTGGATAGTTATGTTGCAGTCGTAAGGCGGCTCATCTTGGCCCACATTAAAGTTTGAAAAAGAGTTGTGGCAGTGCAGCTCCGCTTTGATATAATCCAAATCACTTGCAATCTTTTTGACAATAATTATAATCCTTTTTGTGGTACTATCGGAACAAATCGGTTTGTTTTGAGCGAATTAAGCTCTTAACACCATCGTCGGATGACTCAAAGTCAATACCTCGTAGGACTGCAAAGGGACAGTCCTGTGTTTTTTTCATCGCCAGCTCCGCCGCACCGCAAATTTCGTCTACTTGGGCAATAGCTGTCACCCGCAGCACTCGATTAAAGACATCCTTTTTTCCTGCATAATCGACAATTGGTTTTATTCCAGCAACGCCTATGGTACAGTTGATTTGGCCTTCCCGAAATGGGCGACCGAACGTATCGGATATCAGAACCGCTACTTTCTTTTTTGTCTTTGAGATGATCTTTTGTCTAAAGTCATTTGCTGAAGCATCAGGATCCTCTGGGAGCATTGACGCAAACCCCAAGGGAAGATTGCTTTCATCGACGCCTGCATTTGCGCACACAAATCCATGTTTTGTCTCCGTGATCATTATTCCGTTTTCCATTCTAACAATTCTTTTTGATTCCGAGAGTATTACCTCCATGAGTTTTGGATCCTTTTCATATTCCGAAGCAATTCCAACTGCCAAAAGAGACGGGATTACGCCATCAAGTGCAACTATTCTACCTTCCTGTTTTGAGATTATTTTTTGCGCTATTACAATAATATCGCCATCCCTTAGCTCTTTAAAGCTGGAAAGAAAGATCTGGGCCAGATCATCGCCTTTTTGGATCTCCTTTTTCGCCGGTACTGGAATGACTTCAAATGACATCCAAAATTGAAGACAACCCGGTTCTAATTTAACTTGATTTGTTCTCTGATGTAAGAATCGATTGAACCAAAGCGGGTTTGGTTAATTCGAACGGATAATTTTTGATCATTTTTACATGAACCAAAACCCATACTCATCGTATGATGCAGCTAAGACCAAACCATGAACAGCTAGAAAGAATACATGGAGAGATTTACGGGTTTAGAAAGGATGACTCTCCAATTTGCATACAGCTGGAAAAACTTGATAGGTACATACAGCAACACGGTGGCAAAGGATTCAAAGCCGATACGTTTGACACCTTTGAGTGTGTCTAAAATCATCACCGTATAGAAAGCTGAGTATTGTACTTACGCTACAGTCTGAAGCTGCAGTTTTAGGTTATAATGCTTGTTAATCACATCAATAAGATGCGTCAGGTTTTTTTCTTCTATTGTGACGTCTGCTTTTTCTTTTACGACGTCTTGTGCTCTGAATGCAACTCCAAGGCCGCATATACCAAAGAGAGTCATGTCGTTTGCGCCATCAACTGTTACGACGATGTTTTCCTTTTTTTCCTTCCATTCATCTATTTTTGCCTTGGCAGATTTTGCCTTATCTGATGTGACGTGTATCTTGACACCATCTAGCTTGTTGTCTTTGAATATCAACTCGTTTGAAAGTACATAGTCAAGATTCAGCTCTTTTTGCAGTCTGTCAGTCATTATGGTAAATCCGCCAGAAACTGCAAGTATCTTCCACCCCGCCGCCTTTAGTACCCTGCAGGTCTCCTTTGCGCCAGTCATGATTGGCAGGCCATCTGCGACCTCTTTGCAGGTATCATAGCTGAGGCCCTTTAGTGCATCGATTCTGGTTCGCAGACCTTCTTCCCAGTTTATTATTCCCTGGATTCCTTTTCTGGTTATCTCCCAGATCTCTTTTTCCTTGTTTACCTTTTCTGCAAGAATTGGCAGATATTCGGCATCAAAGAGAACTCCTTCCACGTCGAAAATTGCAAGCAATTGTTTCCAACTTTTGGACGAAAATCTATCAATATAAAAGTTGAAGTTTGTTTTTGGATCGCATATCGCTAGCAGTGGTGGTCTTCTCGCACAGTTTTTATAAATCAAGGGATGGAAAATCTCCAACATGGAAGAGCTTGAACACAAGTACGAAGTTGAAGTCAAGACAACTGAAAAACAGATGCGACTTTCAGACGAAATAAAAAACGAGTTGAAGGCATCTGGCATGATGGACGAAAAAGGAAAGTTAAAGCTCAAAGGTGTAAGCCCAAAGATGTTAAAGCGAATGAAGCAAGAATACGTCGACTGTCCCGTCCTAAAACAAGACGTTGGTTTTATCCAGTGCTTTGTGTGCCCTAATTTTCAGAGCCGTGTTACAGGTAAGGTTCTCTGCAAGGGAGAGCCCCTCAAGAAATAAAATTTGTAATAAAAA
This sequence comes from uncultured Candidatus Nitrosotenuis sp., assembly GCA_964562075.1. Classification (GTDB taxonomy): domain Archaea; phylum Thermoproteota; class Nitrososphaeria; order Nitrososphaerales; family Nitrosopumilaceae; genus Nitrosotenuis. Next base: position 6,000 of record CAZLSK010000054.1, on the reverse strand, counting down.
AGAAGTTTATGGTCTGGTGCCCCAGCCAAGTTCGATTAGTCTTTCTGCAGTTTCTGGTTTAACACATGCCGGCGATCCGTCCGAGTTTTTGATTATCAACTCCATTCCAGATGCGCATGATACCTCTTGTGGTTCAACACCAGCCTCGACTTGCTTGAGGGGTGGTAGGTCTGCATATTCATTTTCTTCGTCTTCTTCGTCCTCCATTGATGCCATCACAAGCCCTTCTGCTTGCTCTAGTTTTTCCAAAATCACATCAATGTGTGAGTTGATGTCATCTGATGATGCACCTGTCTTTATCATGTCACGAAGTTCTTCGCGCATGAGTATCTCGATTTCCTCCATCAGCTCATCGTCGTGTTGTGAAATTGGTGCTTCGAGGAATTCATAGTTGTCAAGGTATGCCTTTGTTGCAAGGCTTAGCGCCTCATCTGTCATTCCCTCAGCGTATGTTTCTTTTACTTCATCTAGTAGATGCTCAATGTTTTCAAAGTACACGCCAAGGCCGCTTTCTTCTTCGGATTCCTCACCTGTGATTTCGTCGATTTCATGGGTAATTCCATCTGCGAGGGTGTCTACAAGTGATGGTTCTGCTCTGTTATCATATGCAGCCCAGAGATTGGCATAGAACTCGTCTATTTCTTCTACCTCGTGTTCTGGAAGATCAGCCTTTATCTCATCAAAGATTTGCTGTGATCTCCACACAAAGGCAGAGCCGTCTTGGAATTCTGCCATCTCGTGTATTTCTCCCTCCGCTACTGCTTCAGCATACTCTGCTTTGGCTGTAGCCAAAAGTCCTTTGACTAGGGCTAGCTTAAAGGATGGGTCATTACTTAGTTCTTCACCGACGATAAGCATTCTTGCTTCCTCGATGATTTCTCTTGCTTCATCAAGTGCTACCTGTGCGTCCTCTCTTGTGACATCAACTGTGTTTGAGCGCAGATTCATGAGCGTGTCCTGTATCTTTGCATCAAACTCTTCGTCGTGTTCCTCAAGTTCGGGCTTCATTAGGCCATACAACTCTGCTATTGGGTGTGTTGCATGAACTATCGCAAGTTCTGCATTGTCATCATCCAAGTTTAGCTCAAGCGCATGAAAATGCCCCAGAGTTTCCTCAAGGTATCCTGCAAAGTCAAGCTTTTCGTTTTCTTCTGCATTGGCTGAAGAAAATCCTACTGCAAAAAGTAATGCTGCAATAACTGCAGGAACTACTTTTGTCTTCATGTGAATGCGGATCTGTGCATATCATTTAAACGGATTACATTATTCCAATTCCTTAGAATATGGTTTTAGACCAATTAAGAAAAACTCATTAGGCAAAATTCTTGCAAGGAATCAGGTTGAGCAAGGAAGGAGTAGGAATCACGGTAGCAAAAAAGAATGATTTTAGCGAATGGTACACCCAGGTTGTCCTCAAAGCCGAGCTTGTTGATTACGCGCCGGTAAAGGGGCTCATCGTGCTCAGGCCCGACGGCTATTCAATTTGGGAATCAATCAAGGATTCACTTGATGAGAAGCTCAAAAAAACAGGACATAGAAACGGCTTTTTACCCGTTTTGATTCCCGAGTCACTTTTGGGAAAGGAAAAGGATCATTTTGCAGGCTTTAACCCCGAGGTCTTTTGGGTAACGCATTCTGGCGACACCGCGGTAGGCGACAGGCTTGCACTACGTCCCACCTCTGAGACTTTGGCGTACTCGTTATACTCAAAATGGGTTCAGAGCTGGCGTGACCTGCCACTAAAGATAAATTTTTGGAACAGTGCGTTGCGTGCCGAGATAAAAGCAACAAAACCATTCATTAGGACATCAGAGTTTTTGTGGCAGGAGGGGCACACGGTTCACGCCACCAAAGAAGAGGCAGAAAAAGAGGTGCTTGATGTTTTAGAGATTTACAAAAAAACTGTAGAGGAGGAGCTGGCAATACCTGTATTGGTTGGCAAAAAAACCGACAAGGAAAAGTTCGTCGGAGCTGTCTACACTACCACAATGGAGTCAATGATGCCAGATGGAAAGGCGTTGCAGATGGGAACATCGCACTTTCTTGGGCAAAATTTCTCAAAGCCCTTTGAGGTCAAGTATCTTGACAAAAACAATGTCGAGACATATGCATGGCAGACCTCATGGGGGGTTTCATGGAGACTAATTGGCGCAGTCGTTATGGTCCATGGAGACGACAAGGGACTTGTATTGCCTCCAAAGATTGCACCAATCCAAGTAGTGATCGTTCCAATTTATTATTCTGATAAGGATACCCAAAGGATCCATTCAAAGGCAGACGAGGTGGAAAAAATACTAAAAGACAAAGGAATCCGCGTCCATGTAGATAGAAGGGATGAGCTGACACCTGGCTTCAAGTACAACGAGTGGGAGCTAAAGGGCGTGCCGTTACGAATCGAGATTGGTCCAAAGGACCTAGACAAAAACAAGGTGACAATAGCAAGACGCCATAGCAGACAAAAATCCGACCTCCCGTTTGACCAAATCCAGTCTCAGATAGATGTGATCCTGCAGCAGATTCAAAAAGAGATGTTTGAGAACGCAAAAAAACTACTAGAGGAGCGAACGGTGAAAGAATCCGACTATGCCCGTTTCAAATCAGCATTGGAAAGTGGGTGCTTTATTGATGCACCATGGTGCGGCAAGACAGCATGTGAAGAAAAAATAAAGGGGGAGACGATGGCAGACATCCGAGTAATCCCGTTTGGAAGCAAGAATTCAGACGGCAAGTGTATTTACTGCAAAGAACAAAGCGCCGTGAATGCGATTTTTGGACGTGCCTACTAACAATTCTGATACCTCGTAAAATGTTGTTGGGCGTTACAAAATAATCGACCTTTGACTAGTGAGTACAAGGGGATTTTCAGAGTAAAAAAAAACTTTTTGACTCAACCCTCAATCACGGAACCACAATTCTTGATATAGTATCACGCCCAATTTTAGATGTTGGACGAGATACTTCGGGTAGAAAATCTGAAAAAATATTTTACAAAGAAAAACTGGCTTGGTAAGCAATCGTCACTTGTAAGGGCAGTGGACGGTGTATCCTTCACTGTCAAGAGCGGCCAGAGTTTTGTTCTTGCAGGCGAATCCGGTTCCGGCAAATCAACAATAGCAAAGCTGATCCTGCGAGCAATTACACCTGATGGAGGAAAGATAATTTTTGATGGCACGGAGATCACCGACAAAAAAGACACCCTAAAAAAAATCCGAATGCAGTGCCAGATGGTCTACCAAGACCCTTACGATTCCGTCAACCCACAAATGAAGGTAAGAGATATTGTTGCAGAGCCGCTTGAAATTTACAAAGTCGGCAATTCAAAAACCAGATTAGAGTTGGTAAAGGAGGTCTTGCGCGAAGTAAGGCTTGAGCCAGTAGATGAGATATTGGAAAAATATCCACACCAATTGTCCGGCGGCCAGAGGCAGAGGGTGGTTCTGGCAAGAGCGCTTGCCCTAAAACCAAAGTTAATCATTGCGGACGAGCCGGTCTCAATGCTTGATATCTCAATTAGGGCAGAAATACTGGAATTGATGGACAGCCTGCGACAAAAACACAACATTGCATTTGTCTACATTACACATGATTTGGCAACTGCCAGATATTTTGGCCACACGATTGCAATACTATATTTGGGCAAACTAGTTGAGGTCGGTCCAATCAGTGAAGTGTTGTCATCACCAAGGCACCCATACACGCAAGCCTTACTTGATGCAATCTCAGAGCCCGACCCACAAAATCTCATCAGACAAAAAACGATTCGAATAAACGAGCCAACACCTGTCGACATATACCAAGGTTGTAGATTCCGGTCCAGATGCCCATACGTTTTTGACAAATGTGCCACAGAGCCGAACCTTGAAGAAATATCAAAGGAACGTAAGGTGGCGTGTTTTGCCAAGCTGGAAAGTTGAAAACCAACGCGGTTTGTTCATTTTGAAAAACAGCACTTAATATGATTTGCATGGTATAATGAAGTGGATTGTCAATTCCATCGTTGATCATTCAAAGAGGAGAAAGGCTCCAATTTGAATTTGTATGACACCAAAGTGATTCGCTGCACCAAGTGCGATAAAACTATTGGAGAGGTTGAATTTGACGCCGAAATTGTTTTCCCAAAGTGCGGCCATTGTGCAAATCCCACACCAGACGGCTTGGATAAACTGTCATACACAATAAATCGATTCAATAACAGCAAAGAAAACTTGAGTCTTGCAATGCACTAGCTGAATTTTGCAGAAACGATTTACTCTGTAATTGATGGCATCCTCTTGTCCTTGTAGGTGACCACGTGTGAGACGCCGTTTTTTGGATACACCCCATAGATGAGCTTGGCCTTTTGTACAACAGAGTCCTTTAATGAAACCATGATGAACTGGCTTCCCTCTGAACGCTGCTCAACTATTTTTGCAAGTTTTTCAGAGTTTGGAGCATCCAGGTGAGCATCGATCTCATCGAAGAGATAAAACACCGACGGTTTGAGCTTTTGTAGTGCTAGTACAAACACGATTGCCGCAAGTGTTTTTTCTCCACCTGAAATTGATGTCGATTCTCGTTTTGGTTTGTTTGGGAATTGGATCAGGTACGATATGCCCGAATTGAAAATGTCGTCTTCGTTTTGAAGCTCAAGCCATGCTTCACCGCCAGTCATTGTGTTGAATGCCTCGCGAATCTCTTTGTCAACTCTGTCAAAGGCCTCAAGGAATGTCTGGCGTTTGTCTTTGTCAATTTCCTCAATGAACTTGACAATTGCGTTGCGCTCCTCTTCAAGCTCGTTCTTTCTGTCCGACATTGAGCGATAGCCATTTGAGACCTCAACATATGTTTCAGGGGCTGTTGCGTTCAGCTTTGATGCCAGCGAGCCCATCTCAGATTCCAAGGGAGAAAGCATCGAATCGACCTCAAATGTCTCCAATATCTCCTCATAGCCGTATTTTTCGAGGATTTTTTGGATCTTTGCCTCGTTTTCGTTTATGTCATGTATGTCTCGTGCAAGCGAGTCTGACTGTCTTTCAATTACGTTAATTTCCCTAGTGTGTGTGCGTTCCCTTTCGTTTAGATGGCCTAGCCTTTCATCGAATTCCTGAAGCTTTGAGATAGAGGTGCCAGAGGTAGCAATCAACTCTTGTTCCTTTTCTCTGAGCTTGACTAGGTTTTCATTTGCCTGTTCCTTTTCTTTTGCCAAAGCCACAAGGCGCGACTCGATTTCATTTCTTTCGCGGTTTAGTGAGGATTGTTCTTCGTGCAGATTTCTCATCTTTGTTTTTTCAGCAAGCTCTTGGCCAGAAAGAGTAGCGCTCTGCGATTCTTTGTCCCTCAGCTCGTTTATGATTGCGGATTGTTTTGCCATCAGCTCTGAGCGCTTTTCATTGAGCCTTGAGAGCTCCGATGCTATTCTGGTATGTTCGCCATCTGCATAGTTGTCATGCATGATTATGATTCTTTCTTCAAGCGATGCAATGTGCGATTCTTCCTTTGAGAACTCTACCGAAATTCTATCAAGATTTCTTTGAAGATGCAAAATTCTTGATTCCAGTTGTGATTTTGTTTTTTCTATTGTTGCCACCTTCAGTTTAAGATCAGAGTAGCTAATGTCTGCATTTGCAAGGCCTGTTTCCGAAATCGATTGTCGGTCCTTGTAGTTTTGTATGATGCCTTCCACTTTTTTTAGTGCAAACCTTTTCTTTTGGATGTATTTTTTGATGAGGCCGATTGATTGGACCAGTCCCTCAACTGATGTACTCATTGAGATTATTTTTGTGAGCTTTGAAATCTTTGAATTTATGTCAATGATTACCGCACTTCCTTTTGCCTCAAAGTATTCGCCATCCACGGTAACTGTCTTGTAGCCAGCCTTGGAAAGTCGGAGTGCTGCATCCCTTGATTTTACCAGCACGACATTTCCAAACAAAAATGTTGAAAGCGGCGCGTGCTTTTGCTCACAGCGTACAAAGTCTGAGAGGGCGCCAACCACATCCGAATCAGAAGGCAATGAAAGCT
>CAZLSK010000053.1:8598-9552 GCA_964562075.1 uncultured Candidatus Nitrosotenuis sp. | reverse complement strand
TCCATTTGTTGGGGTGTTAACTTTTTGCTATCGTATATCGTTATGCGCGACTTTAGTATCTGGTTTTGAGATTCATCGGCAATTGAGTTGGTCCATCCGCTAAAGCCATCTGGATGAATGGCATCCACAAGCTCAATTGTTATATCGCCTTCTCCACCGGCCGATTCAATGAATTCAATCCTAGTTGGGATAGTCAGCTGCGTGTCCGTTTCGGCTGCCTTTTTGAGTGCTCCTGCCCATCCTAGAAAATGCTTCGATGTGGTTCCTTGAAGCCCTTTATGCAATAACGAGTTATCGATGTCTATTACCTCTTCACTCAAAAGTGCATTTTTTATTGCATCGATCTTTTCTTTTTCATACTTTGCACCATTAAGAAGATTTACTCTGATGACATCACTCTCTACAATCCTCCACGCCAACCACGTATCTATCGTATCGCCGCGAAGATTTTGAATGGTGTAGCCGGTAGTACGCATTCCGATATCTTCTACTCTGTATTGTTGTCCTGCAAGCTCTGCGAAAAAATATGTATAAACACCAGACACTACAGCTATTGCAATTGCAGAGAAAATGATTACCTTGTAATAATTTTTGATGGCTTTGTGTTTTTCAGTTGATTGATATTTAACCTCATCTTGCAGAAGGATTTTTTCTTGTTCTGCTTCGAGTGATTTATGCATCTCGCTTTGTAGCTTATCTTTAAATTGATTTTTTTCCTCCTCAAGTTTCTTCTTTTCAGATTCCTCGATATCCAAAGCTTGATTGTAAAGTAAGTCTTCTTGTTTTAATTCATTGTAGGCATGAGTAATTTTTTTGATCTTATTTTCGAGATCGGCATTCTGACGTTCTTTTTCGGCAAGTAAGCGCAATAACTCCTCATTTCTATCTTTTAACTCTCTGATTTTGTACTCTGATGATTCTTTGCTGTTGATTTTTGATTCATTGTTTGCCTTT
>CAZLSK010000053.1:0-8588 GCA_964562075.1 uncultured Candidatus Nitrosotenuis sp. | reverse complement strand
TTAAATAACGAGTTTAATTCTTGAATTTTTTCTTCAATTTTTTCTAAAGAATTATTGAACCTTAACTCATCTTGATTTTTGGAGTCATTTTGTTTTTTTTCAAACAAGCGCTTCGCCTATGAATTAACAACAGATAAAAGTAAATCCAAATCGACAGGTTTTCTGAGACATCCCTTTACACCTCTCTGCATCAATTTATTTAATTCATCATCTGAGGCCGCAGATGCTGTAAATAATATAATGTTGTTTTGATGAAGCCTACCGTCTTTTTCTAACGCATCAATGAGGTCGCGGCCTGTAAATTCAGGCATCGAAAGATCCAAGAGTATCTTGTCGAATTTCTGATTATTTATCAACGTCAAGGCATTTCTCCCATCGTTAGAGACTATAATGTCGTATCCCTTTTTTATGAGAAATTTCGACATCATCTTTGTAATACTTTCATTGTCATCAACAAGAAGGATTTTCATAACCTATTCACTGGCAGAGTTAGATAAAAAGTCGCTCCTTTTCCGATATCACTTTCCACCCAAATCTCTCCTCCGAGGCCTTCCACTATTCCCTTACATATTGCTAATCCCAACCCCGTACCACCGTGTTTTCTTGAAGCTGAAGTATCTACTTGGTAGAATTTCTTAAAAAGATATTTTTGTTTTCCTTTGTCAATTCCTATACCATTATCTTTAACGTGAAATAGAAGATCTTCTTCTGATTTTTCTACGCCTAACTCAATTTGTCCTCCTTTTGGCGGTACGAAATCTATGGCATTTTTTACCAAGTTTTCTAACACCTGTATGATACGACTTTTGTCCGATGTCATGATAAGTTTTTCACGTGGATAAGCTGCAATAAACTGAATGTCTTTTTCTTTTGTTATTACTACCATGTCCTTTTCAATTGTTTTGATCATATCGGACACATCAAATAATTCCTTTTTGAAAACCATTTTTTTCATATCGAGTTTCTGTGCATCAAGAACATCAGCAATAAGGCGTTCTAACCTCTCAGCACTGTCAGCTATTTCTATCACCGCATCTTTTTGTTCATCGTTAAGATCCCCAAATATAGTTGGGTCCAGAAGCATTTTGCAGTATCCCTTTATTGGGACAAGTGGTGTTTTTAGCTCATGTGTAACCATGGATGCAAATTCTTCCTTTAGGCGATCCATTTTTTCAAGTTCTTTTACCTGTTCTTGTATGATTACATTCTTTTTTTCATTTTCTTGAAGCGATTCTCTGAGCTTTTCTTCAGTTTTTACTCTATCAGTGATGTCCTTTCGGATAGCGATGAATTTTTGCGGCTTTCCATTTTCATCTAAAAATGGCATTATTGTGGTTAGTGTCCAAAACATCGAACCGTCCCTTGCTTTATTTAGTACGTCTCCCTTCCACGACTTCCCGTTCATTATGGTGCTCCAGATATTTTGATAGAATTCTTCACTGTGATAATTTGATTTTAATAGTTCGTGGGGTTTTTTACCAACCAGCTCTTCTTTTGAATATTTGGAAATATCACAAAACAATTTGTTTACATATAACAAGTTGCCCTCTCTGTCAGCAATGGTTATCATTGTTGCTTCATCCAGCGCCTTGAGTAAATCATCAAGCTCATTCATCTTTTAATCTGGCATACGAAGTAATGCCATCTTCATAAGTTTTGAGCTTCTATACCATAGTACCTAATAAGACATTGATTGTCACAATACGATCCTTGGTTTTGTTTTGATATATAAAGAAGCTGACCCTAAATTTAACTAGATCAAGGTTTCTATTTTGGAACTGTCGGAAATTGGCACTGATTTTTTTAGTTGATTAAAAGACTCTATCAAGGGGGTTTTCTTTTCTTGTACTCCATCACGAAACTTGCTCAACAATATAACAACAGGATCACGTGCAATAAGGACAATGTTGTTCAAATAAGCACACAGAATGTTGCTGCCTTTATAGGAAGACCTACCAGTCTAGCCGTATGGTCTCGCCTTTGATGTTTTCGTTTCTGGTATAACGAGCCACAAAACAATTTTCTGCTTCTTCTATGATGGGCTGAACCTCCGATTTAGTTTTTTCTTCAGTCTCCTGATTTATGTAATAAATTGTGGGCTTTGTTTTTAGCGATTTTGGATATATTAAATTGAGCGTGAATTTTTGTACATCAATTAAAAATGCGTTTTCAAAGTATCGTTGCGGTTCTTCTACCTCATAAATTAGCGTGTATTTTCTTCCTTTTTCGCCCTTTACAATGGGTCTGTTGAATTGAGTGGTAAACTCCTTTGAAGTTGGTTTATCTACATTAATGCTTGAAATCCTCATTTCTTTTACTGATTCGTCGTAGACTTGCAAGTTCAGATCGTTGATAGAATACTTGTCTACATCGGTCGCAATTCCATGTAGAACATGCTTTATCGGCTCATCTGAAATATTTTCAATTTCATACGTTCTTTTGTGCTGAACTAGCATCTCTTGTGGATCAATAACGGTAAGATTAACTTCAAGATATGGATACAGTGTAGTCTTTTGCATTCGAATGATTTCATCACCATATTTGCTTCTCTCGGCAGCTCCCTTCGTTGGGTGTTGTTGATTGCCAAATCCATCACCATATGCAGAATACAGCAGCATGGTTAGCCCATGTTTTATAGTAAAATCGTGAACCGGCTTGATTATTTTACGGTATTCATCTGAAAGTTCACGCAGATCTTCTGCCAAACGAGTACTCAGAAGAATGTGCCCATCGTCTCCAAAATCCATGACTCTTCTTGCTATTATGATTCCTGGACCCCAAACATTGTCGTTGTTTTTGATATCTTTGACAATAAAACAACTGCCACTATGAAGACCAACCCTGACCCTTACTGTTTCGGTTGGAATCTTTCCTTTATTGTACTCGTTTAGTTTTTGATGAAGCTCTATGGCAAGGTGTAATGGTAATTCTGGTCCTTGAAGAAATCCAAGACACATTCCATCACCTGTAGGTAAAGTCAGAATTGTCTCTTTAGGAGTAGTTTTGTAGATGGCTGTTTCTGAGATGCATTTGTTTAGAACTTCAATTTTTTTTATTTGTGTCTTAGTAGATAGTGATGGATCTGATAGACCAACAATATCTACAAAGAAAAAGTGTGCATGAATTAATCTGCTTATACTTGATAGCTCCATTTTAGATTACTTACAATTAGTTCCAAATAAAGAAATCTATAAGAATTTCCAAGTTTTGAAATAACTGGCTGTTTTTTTATACAAATTACATTCCTTAAGCACAAGTTAATAACATAATAAATTCCGCGACGGTTAAATCGGCGTAGATGCTTTAGATAATAAATTGAATCTAAGGACAATTCCGATTATTTTTGGTGTACTTTTTTTAATTGGTGCCCAGTTTTTCCAAGAAATTCCAAATATTGATTACGAGACAAGTAAAGAAATCATCGTCCCAAACCTGCAATTGGCAAGGCTGCCATTTATCGAAAATCAGGGTCAGATATCATCGGATGTTGTCAAATTTTATGCAAAGACATTTGCAGGTACTATTTTTGTTACAGAAGACGATCTGACATATCTTAGCATCAAAAAGAACCAAGATTCGGAAAAGGCAATTGCAATAAAGGAGAAATTTGATGATGGTACATTACGCCCTCAAGGGCTACAGAAAAGTCAGAGCAGTATAAACTATTTTGTTGGTCCTTCACAGAACTGGAAAAAAAATATTCCTACATACGATAGCATAACTCTCGGATCGGTCTGGCCCAGCATAGATGTCAATCTAAAATCATACTCAAATAATGTAGAAAAGATTTTTCTAATCCATCAGGGGGCAAGACTTTCTGACATCAGGGTTTCCTTAGAGGGGATCAAGCATCTTGACATCTCGGATGATGGGAATCTGGTAGTGACTACCGAGCTCGGCAAAATTGTTTTGTCAAAACCAGTTGGTTACCAACTCATAATAGGGCAAAAAAGCGATGTGGAGGTTTCATACAGACTACTAGGTGATAAAACATATGGCTTTTCTGTCCTTTCCTATAACCCGAGATATGATCTTGTAGTCGATCCGCTTATTGCGTCCACGTTTATTGGTGGAAGCGACGACGACGTCGGTGAGGGACTTGCAATCGATAGTTCCGGCAATGTTTTTGTTGTTGGCTATTCTTCTTCCGCTGACTATCCAACTACAGCGGGAGTTTACAACGAAACTAGCAATGGCATGTACGACGCAGTCGTAAGTAAGTTTAGTAGTAATCTTTCCAGCTTAACGGCATCAACCTTTATTGGCGGTTCAGATTCTGATTTCGGTACAGGAATAACCCTGGACAGTAGTTCCACCGATGTCTACATTACAGGATATTCCGCCGATGGCGCAGTTGATTTTCCAACTACGGCAGGAGCTTTTAATCAGGCACATAGCGGCGATTATGATGTCTTTGTCAGCAGATTAAGCAGCGATTTAACGTCACTAGAGGCATCTACTCTGATCGGTGGCGGTGGCTTTGATGTTGCACATGAACTTGTCCTAAATGGCACATCAGATGTAGTTTTAGTTGGACTTGCAGAAGATGATGCACAACCATTTCCGACAAACGCCACTTCTTACGACTCAACTCATAATGGTTCCGATGATGCCTTTGTTAGTATATTCGACAGTGACCTCTCAATATTATTAACATCTACATTTCTTGGAGGAGCCAACGAAGACTCTGCAAACAGCCTTGTGCTTGACAGCTCAGGAAATGTCTACGTTGCAGGACAGACAAACTCTACCACATTCCCAACATCGGGTGGTGCGTATGACACTTCTCAAAATGGACATGATGATGCTTTTGTCAGCAAGCTAGACAGCAACCTGTCAATGCTGTCGGCATCCACCTTCATTGGAGGCAGCGGAAGAGACCATGCAGACGATATTGCTCTTGACAGCTCCGCTAATGTCTACATAACTGGCCATACGGCAGATGCCACAACCGATCTTCCCACCACTTCAGGTGCCTACGATACCACAGCAAACGGCGTTGACGACATTTATGTAAGCAATCTTAACAGCGCGTTGACATCTCTTGTAGCATCAACATTTCTTGGTGGAAGTGGTAATGAAGTCGGCATAGGTATTGCAATAGATAGTTCGACAAATATCTATCTAACAGGACACACTGCTTCATCTGCAGACTTTTCAATCACCTCTGGCGCATTTGATTCCTCGTATAATGGGGGCGATCACGATGCCTATATCGCAAAATTTAACTCCGCATTAACGAACCTTTTTTCCTCAACGTTTCTTGGCGGAAGTGGAGACGAAATAGGACTAGACATCAAAATAGACAGCTCAGGCAACAACTACATCACTGGTCATACAGATTCTTCTAATTATCCGACCACATCAGGTGCTTATGACACTTCTTTTAATACCGACCTAGATTCATTTGTTACCAAGACCGATTCCTGTCTTTCAGGTAGCTGTGGGGCTACTCTATCAAGCGGCGGTTCTGCCACAATTGAAGTCCCAGCTAATGCACCAGCCGAGTTTACTCTTCCGGATGGCAATACAGCCGCATTAACACCACCGGTGGATGCAAACGTCACTGCAACTGATGAAGGTGGAGCAGGCGAGACTGCTACCATATCTTTTCTTGGTAGGATAATTGACTTTACAGCAACTAGGGAAGATGGGAGCGCAGCATGTACGACAGGATGTACAATCGAATTTACCTTTACTGGCGCACAAGCCTCTGCACAAGGACTGACCCCAAGCCAAGTCAAAATATATCACGATTCTAATGAAAACGGCTCTTTTGAAACAGACGAGGCATTAGACACTACTATTTCAGGAAATGATCCATTCACAGCTACCGCTACTGCATCATTCACATCAAAGTTCGCCGTTGGTGGCGTAAAGGCTCTTCTTGTTGCGTCGTTAGTGAACGCCCTTGGACAAAATAGTTGTGATTCGGATGGATTTGGTCCAGGAGTATCGTTGCGAGTGTACCAAATATCCTATGATAAATGTGACACAAACAAAGTAGATGTTTTGGCACATTCTACATGCGGTCCAATAAGCGTACAAATAGGTTCACGGTACGGCTCTTCGTTAGCTGCTGTCTCTGACAAACAGCCATACTTCAAGGATTTAGAAAAAAAAGTTGTATATTCTACAAAGTTAGATCCAGAACTTGATTCAATAACTGTAATCATCAAGGATCAACGGGACTCTTTTACTGAAAAGTTGTATTTGAACCAGTGCACTGGAACAAAGACATACTTGGGCGCAACGGGTTACGCATCAGATCAGCAAGGACCACTTGTGGAAAATAGCACATCAAATCAAAAACCACCAACTTCTTCTGAGCAGATACAACAACCTTTAGTACCAACTTGGATCAAAAATAATGCCAAATGGTGGTCTGAAGGTCAGATTGGAGATTCTGAATTTACACAAGGAATCGAATACTTGGTAAAAAATGACATAATCATTGTATCTGTAAGCAGTGAGCCTAACTCGAATGAAGAGAAGAAAACCATCCCATCATGGATTAAGACCAATTCAAAATGGTGGTCTGAAGGAAAGATATCGGATGGAGAATTTGTCAAAGGGTTAGAATATTTGATAAAGGTTGGCGTTATCAGAATCTAGTCAAAAAAATCTTATTTGACTATGTGTGTGGAGCGCTAAACCAAATACTGAACGTACAAATTATTTGGATTCTATAACAGCTAAAACTCAATAAAAAATTATCAATTTTGCTCTTACTCTTTAAAATTATGGATGAAAACCCAAAAAAATTAAAAAATTTAGAAAATATGAACAAGCTCCATACTTTATACAAGAAAATATGAAAAATTCGATTCAATTACTTAAGGTAAAAAACAAAAACTCACAAAAATGAAACTCTTTCTTGTTTTGTTCCTTGCAATTACGGCTTTTACTGCAGTAGCCAGTGGTCAGGAACCTCAAAAACTACTCATCAGTGTAAATCTTCAAACAGGCGAAAGCCAAGCACCTATCATATCCGGCATGATCAAAAATGAAAGCGGGGAACCAATCCAAGACGTCGCTGTTCAAATCTCATCCAATGTAGGTACCGCCGAAGTAAAATCGGACACCAATGGTATATTTGTGTACAGCATGCTAACATTGCCTGATGAAAATAAAATAAACATAAGCATAAAGGCGCAAAAAGAAGGTTATCAGGCAGGTTATGCAAACACATCATTTTTTGTAAATGATAACCCTCAATCAAGTATCCAAACCAAACCTGTGAATTCAAGTTTCAAAGTCGTAACGACTGATAAGATAAAAAATGATCCAATTGCGTCTAAAATTTTACAAAACATCGAGCTAAGTAAGCAAAAAGAAGAAAAAAAGCAAAAAAGACTACAGGAAATTGAAGAACAACAGAAATTTATCGAGCAGCAACGCGAAATCGCAAATCAAAATCTCCTAAATGATCTCCAAGTCTTCTTTGAACAATTTGATCCATTCAAGCCACGAAATGTTTTTTCTTCTTTTGTTTCCCAGTTTGACTCCACAATCCAAATCATATATTGGGCACAGTTTAATTTCACAGAGGCAAAAACGAGAGAAGGATATGTAGCACTAGAACAAGTGCTCAACAATGGCGGTACAATGGAAGAAGCAAGGAAAGCCTTTTATGAAAAGGCAGCAACCCCCCAATCAGAATTAAACAAACTAAATGACGACTTGAATGCAAAATACGCTAAAAATGATACTAGGTCAAGACCTGATTGATGATATACTGGCAGATTCCTGATTGAACAAATTTCAAGTTTTGTTTAGAACCAATCGATTTTACTTAATATTTATTAATTTTTCATGTTATTTCAATCATATTTTTATAATTTTATCACGAATTACCCTATATACGTAAAGTGTGTATACAAATCATGACTTACTGTATAGAATGTGGTGAGGAGGCCGAAGTCTGCTTTTGCGGTTCAGAAAAACGATCAAGTAATGATTTTGTTGATACTATGCCTGAATCAACATTGGAGCTAAAGTGTTACTGTAAAAAACACAAACCGGAATAAGGTGAAAGGAACTGTCAAAAGCCTACGTCTTAATTCATTGTGATCTTGGATATGAAGAACCAGTTATTTCTGAGCTAAAATCAATAAAAAATGTCAAAGAGGCAAGAGGTGTTTTTGGTGCGTACGATATTATCGTAAAAGTGGAAGCACCATCCCGTGACATTATCGAAGATGTAATCACAAATAAAATTAGAAGACTCAACAGAATACGAGCAACACTAACTCTTCCAGTAATAGAAGGCCAAGGATAATAGCTACAACGGAACAAGTGCATTTTACATCATATGAGGAAAAATGCAACAAGTTACTTGAAGAAAGAAAGTCAGATCTGCAGGCATTATTGATGAGTCTGGCAAGCTTTTAGCTGGTGGATTTAGGGAAGGTGTACGACCATTAGCTGGTGATGAAACTAGGCTTCAACACATCACACATTTTATTGCCCAAATTTCAATAAGAAAAAGATTTGACAAATCACTTGGTTCGATAAATTACATTGCAACAAGAAGAAACAAAATAGTTTTGATAAGCTTTCCATTTCCAATCAGTAAAGAAATCCTT
>CAZLSK010000052.1:0-9591 GCA_964562075.1 uncultured Candidatus Nitrosotenuis sp. | reverse complement strand
GATCCTTCTCATATCGGCAGAACCCCCAGTAGACATTGAAAGATTAGCAAAACGAGTTACAGAAATCTTTAATGATCAAGAAATTAGATTATTTGTAGAAGATTAGATTTTTTTGTAAATACTTGTTATTGAGATAGGACAGGAAGCTGACTTGGCAACATGCAAGTGGTAGGCAGTTAGCCTCCAATTTGTGCCAGTTTTGATACAGGTCCTTGGGGGGATTCTGTGTCAGCTTCCAAAATCCCTTCGTCTTTGATAAAAATAAAGGTGTTTTACCATTTAGTAGATAATTGTTTAAATTTTCTACTTATTTCTAAATAACTATCTCATATTCACTCAGATTCTTATAAATCTGATTTTCGTTTGTTTAGTAATCCTTCACTGTACTTTAAGTCATAGATGGTTATAATAGATGAGCATGATGACAAAGGAAAAAACCAACGAATATTGGGTTTTTGAGCAAAAATGCAAAAAAATACTTCAAGAAGAGGAAATTCGATTCGCGGGCGTAATAAATCGAATGGGTAATCTCGTTGCCGGTGGTTTCAAAGAAGGCGTAACACCACTGGAAAATGAAGAAGATAGAAGGAAACTGTATTTGGAATTAGTGCTAAGAGTTTCTATGAGAAGTGAGTTTGATCACAGTCTTGGTAAAGTCAAGTACACTGCTTCAAGAAGGGAAAAAGCAGTTGTTATGAGCTTTCCGCTTGATAACAATGTTCTGATGGTATCTGCTGAACCAGATATTTCAATTGACAAAACAGCAAATAAGATACTAAAATTAATTGGTTCATGAGAATTTTTAATAAAATAATTTTTTTGAAAATCGCGTCATTACAATGAAATTGAAAATTTTGAAAAATTCAGGAACCGAAAACAGTTTACATGATCGCTATGTGGTACCGTCTGACAACATTTTTTGCACATTCTGAGAAGAATCTTTTTACATTCAGTACACCTCGCATAATCAATTAAACTCCCACCGCATCGACGACAACTTTCGTCAGGCATAAGATAAATATTTGAAAAAAATTATTTACCTTATCCAAAATAGTTTTCTGGTGTATACATATTCTATGTTAAATTACTCTCGTTTAACAAAAACTGGTTTGTGAGCTTATGTTTTCCTGTTACAATGTAATTAATGGCATCACTCATAAAGAGTGCATGATCTGCTATTCTTTCAAGGTAACGCAGTACAAGTGCTTCGGCTAAAGCACATTTTGTATTATTTGAGTTAATCAACATTGGTAGACGTTCTTTGTAGAGTCTATCTACAAAGTCCTCGTTTTGTTGCATGGTAATTGCCTTTCTGATGTCAAGCTCTGCAAAATATCCTACAGCATCTTTAATCATTGTTTTTACCTTCTTTGATGCCTCAATAAGCCAGCTCCTGTCACATCCCGATATGTCTCCAAACATGTCTCTAACCTGGGTGATGTCATATGCATATCTGCCAAATCTAGAAAAACCATAGGAGATTTCTATCGATGAACGAATAAACCTAAAATCATCTGCTACCGGTTGATATTTTAATAAAATCTCAAACGTCAAATCTGCTACTTGGAAATATTTTTTTGAAATCTCGTCTGAAATATTATGAACCTGATTAACTGTATCTTTTCCATAAATGTAAGAGTCTATTGCAAGCACAAATGACTGTAATGAGAGTTCCCCCATCTCTGACATTATTGAGGAAAGTTTCTTAAGGGAAGGATCAATGAGGCGTGTCATTTAACCAAACTGTCCCTTTACATATTTTGAAGTTAATTCGTTTTTTGGCTGTGTGAAGATCTTTTTCGTTTCATCAAACTCAATCAGGTCACCCAAGTACATAAACGCCGTATAATCTGAGACGCGGACTGCTTGCTGCATGTTGTGTGTTACAATTATTATTGTGAACTCTTTTGCAAGCTCGGTTATCGTCTCCTCAATTTTTTGTGTCGCTATCGGATCTAATGCAGATGCTGGCTCGTCCATCAAAAGTACTTCTGGCTGGATCGCAAGGGCACGTGCAATGCATACACGTTGTTGCTGACCTCCAGACAACTCCATTGCAGGCTTTTTGAGATCATCTTTTACTTCGTCCCAAAGGTATGCCATCCTCAAAGAGTCCGCAACTATTTCATCTAAGATCTTTTTGTCTCTTACACCATTCAGCCGCAATCCTGCCGCAACATTGTCATAAATTGACATAGTCGGGAAGGGATTTGGCTTTTGAAATACCATTCCTACCTTTCGTCTGTGATAAATGGGATCAATATCCTTTGAGTATAGGTCTTGACCGTCCAGTAGAATCCTTCCCTCCACTCTTGCATTTTTTGTCATATCGTGCATTCTGTTCAAACATCTAAGAAAGGTGGTTTTGCCACAACCAGAGGGTCCGATCAAAGACGTGACGGTTCGTTCTTTGAATTTCATTGTTACATTTTTTACTGCTTGTATACCATCATAGTAGACGGAGACATTTTCTGCAACCATCTTGTAATTTCTTTCATCGGTTGAAGTTTTTTCAATTTCGGAGTTTGTGCTTCCTTGTTTCAAATCAATGACGGTAGTCATCTCTTGTAACCTCCTAAAACCTTCGATATGATGTTGCCTTTTTTGTTCTTTGTTGCAAAGTAATACCTGACACCAATATTGATTGCAAGAATTATAATTATTAAAACAACGGCAGCGCCCCACCCATGAGCCTGTGCACTATCATAGGGGAGTAGCGACAATCGCCATATTCTTAGTGGGAGTGCATCCATAGGTGCATCAAATCCTGCAAAAAACTGGCTGCTTCCCAACACCGTCATGATCAATGGAGCAGTCTCACCACCAATTCTTGCAACAGCTAGCAAAATTCCAGTCATCATCCCACTCTTTGCAGCAGAAAGAACTATTCTGAGTGTGACTACCCATTTTTTTAGGCCGAGCGCAAGGCCTGCCTCTCTATATGTCAGGGGAACAAGCTTCAGAGATTCTTCTGTAGTTCTTGCAACAATTGGAAACATGATGAGTGAGAGTGCAAACGCCCCAGCCCACAACGAAAAATGTCCAAGAATCAGTACTATTGTCAAAAATGCAAAGATGCCAAGTACAATTGAGGGGAACTCCATAAAGACATCATTGAAGAAGCGAATTATCCTTCCAAGCTTGTTATCACCAAATTCCGCCAAATAGATGCCAGACAGCAATCCTATCGGCACACCAATTAGGCTTGACATACCTATGATGATGATGGTTCCTTGTATGGCGGGTCCAATGCCACCTTCGCCTGAACCAATCGCTCCAGGCGCCTCAGTCATAAACTCTACAGAAAGGGCAGAAAAGCCATTTTTGAAAACCTCAAGCAAAATGCTACCCAGAGGGATTACAGCAACGATAACACAGCCAAAAACTATGCTCATCACTATTTTATCAACGACTAGTCGACCTTTGACATTCTGTCTGAAAAGTGCTCTGTATTCAGCTCTTTTCTGACTTGTTGATGCCATCATGCGTTTACAATACCTTCCTTTACTTTGAGCATTCTTGAAACTAGGAGATGGGCTACGACGTTGATACAAATTGCTACAAGAAGCAATGTAAGACCAATTCCAATCAGTGCTGGCAGATGAAGTGACGCTGGAGATGCTTCGATGAACTCGTTTGCAATTATGCTAGACATTGTCTGCCCTGGCTGGAAAAGACTCTGAGGAAACGCACTTGGACCTGTTGCATTACCAATGAGCATTGTTACTGCCATTGTTTCACCAACTGCTCTACCAAGACCAAGAATAGATGCGCCGATCAAACCTGTCTTTGCATATGGAAATATTGCAAGCCTGAACATCTCCCACTTCGTGGCTCCAAGCATGTAGGCAGCCTCTTTTTGCATGTGGGGGACTGCCATCATTATCTCCCTTGATACTGCAGAAATTGTTGGAATGATCATTATTGCTAAAATTATACTGGCACTAAAGATGTCCAAACCAAACGGTGCGGATGAAAAAAGCCAGACACTTTCACCAAAGGTTTCGTGAAGAGGAACCTCTATCCAATCAAGTAGAAACTGTCTGAAAACCAAAAGCCCCCAAAATCCGTAAATTATACTTGGTACAGCGGCAAGAAGCTCAATTAAAACAGATAACGGACCAGAAAGTAACTTTGGCGCCTGAGAGATAAACATGGCAATGCCGATACTTATAGGAACCCCCATTACCATTGCTAGTCCAGCAGTCACAAGCGTCCCCAAAATGTATGGTGCTGCCCCAAAAGCCTCCCTTCCTTCAACAGGATTCCATTGAGAGCCAAACAAAAAGTCTAACCCCTCATATTCCCATATATCGTGAGATTCCGAGTATAACTCAAAAACCATTATTCCAATAACGAGCAAAACATAGACGCCTCCGGCAGTAGCGGCAATTTTGAATATTTTGTCGGCTGGAATCCTGTTCCTAGTATGCCTTTGGCTTATTAACATGATTAAAGGGGCATGATTTTGCCTTATCTATGATCCCCACATATTCTACCGAGAAACTGTAGTTCTATATTGATCAATATAGTATAAAGACCAAAACGGTATTAGCTAATGCACTCAAATCTAGCTATTGCAATCATTAGAGGATACAAAACAGACAAGGCGTATACAGATTAGCGGCGGTTCGACATATACCATTTCTTTGCCTAAAAAATGGATTGATGAGCTTGGAATTAAAAATGGTGATAACATGACAATTATAAAAAATGCCAATAAATCAATGACTCTGTTTCCAGGCCTTGACACGGAAAAACCCGCAAAAAAAGCAGTACTCACAATAAGTCAAAAGGACTCGGATGAATCCATTAGACGAAAAATTGTGGCACTTTACCTGACTGGCCACAAGACAATTCAGATCACATCAAAGGGAGTCAAAATTCTTTCAGAGCACTCACGGCTCATAAAGGATCTTGTCCGCAAATCAATGATCGGAACCGAAATAGTAGAATCTGATTCCGAATCAATTACCATTCAAATTCTGACAAGACTACCAGAGCTAACATTTGATATCGCACTAAAAAGGATGTACCTAATGACTGCCAACATGCACCGTGAGGCAATCGACGCTCTAAAAAAATTCTCTGTTGAAGACGGCGAAGAGGTTGCACGGATGGACGACGAAGTAGATAGATTCAGCCTTTATATGATGAGAACCCTCATTATGGCAATCCAAAACGCAAGCATGCTCTATGATGTTGGATTGGAGCAACCCTCGGACTGTCTCAACTACCGAATTGTAATATCGAGAATAGAAAGAATAGCTGATCATGCAGCACTCATAGCAAAACGGATCAAATTCCTAAAGGAGCCACTTGATTCTAAAATCCTAAAGGAGATCGAATCGCTAAGTAATGAGGCATTAAGTTGTTTTGAGAACGCAATTTTGGCATTAACAAAAAAAGATCACACATTAGCAGAAAAGGTGGCTACAAACATAGTTAGTGTGGTAGAAAAAGAAAAAGAGCTCGTTTACAGCATGCGTGAATCAAAAAATTCCACTGCAATCAAGTTCATTTTAGAAGATATTCGAAGAACCGCTGAATATTCAAGCGATATTGTTGAAGTCGTTGTAAATGAAACCATTCATAACATGATCTCTGAAAAATGAAAAATAAAAAAATTATTTGATTTTATGTGGATGATTTACTGTTTCCGTTCTGTTTTTCCTTGATCATTGCATCATAGATTGGGCTTGTGGGTTCTAAACCATTGCAGGTAAAAGTGTACGTTTCCATTACAGCAAAACCTGTCTTGCCGCCGGTAGTGTATCCTTCTTCCTTGTCAAACTCAGTAGCAACCTTATAGTTTGTCACCGAGCAATCGCCATATGAGAATGTTCTTACAGGCTGCCCTGCTTGAATGAAGTCAATGGTAACCTCAAACTCCCTATATGGATACTCCATTGCCGAAATTTTTCCACCATACTTCCATGATTGATCTATTGCTTGGTGAAGATATGGTGTATCGCCCACAACTCGTTGTAGTGTGAACTCTGGAGAAGTTGATCGAGAGACACCACCACTTAACGTGTTAAAGAGGTTATTAACTTGGGTATATGCCTGAAAGTCATATGTTACTGTTGCCTCTCTAAACTTGAATGTTGCTTGTGGATAAACACCCTCTGCAAAGACGTACACATTGTTGCCCACTGGCGTATCTGCAGCTGTTGTAGTTTGTGTTTGCGATAGACCGACCACTAGTGCAATTGTTGCAATTGCAATAGCCGCAATAACAGACGTGTTTGTTATTTTTTGTGGAATCATTAGCTATCATCGCAGTAAGCGATTACTAAAGAAGAATCTTTATTGATTCTGTAACATACGATATACCTCGTAGTCTATGTAGAAACAAATTCAAAATCGAATTTTGATTTTCACTTCCAAAATATTGCATATCGTGTAATATCATTGAAAAAATACACAGAAGCTCTTTTATCTATATAGTAAGCAGAGACTTATGGGCATCATGTAATCTATGCTGATTATTTGTATATAACAAACTGAAATCTTTGTTCTTAATGAGAAAAATCCTTTCAATAGCGCTTAGTTTGATTCTTACTGCATCAATGATTCCTCTATCTGTTGATGCAGCAAAGATGCCAGACAAACCAACAACAGACAAAGAACTTCAAATAAATGGTGCCGGAGCAACCTTTCCATTTCCATTAATTGATACGTGGAGGGTCGAATACAACAAACTCTATCCCAATGTAAACTTGAACTATCAATCAATTGGTAGCGGTGGTGGGGTAAAACAACACACCGAACAGACCGTTGACTTTGGTGCCTCAGACGCGCCATTAACTGCAAAGGAAAGCGAGCTTGCTTCTGGAACAATGCACATACCAGAAGCAATTGGTTCTGTGGTTCTTGCGTACTATCTACCTGAAGTACCACAAAGCGGACTAAAATTGACAGGCGAGACAGTCGCAGACATTTATCTTGGCAAGATAAAGAAATGGAACGATCCAAAGATCCAAGAAATAAATCCAGACACAAAATTGCCTGACAGAAACATAGTTGTCACAAGGCGTTCCGATGGTTCAGGAACCACATACGTGTTCACAGATTATCTATCAAAGGTAAGCAAAGAATGGGAAGAAAAGGTTGGCAAAGGAAAAAGTGTGCCATGGCCAGTAGGAGTGGGGGCTGCAGGAAATGAAGGTGTAGCTTGGGCTACAAGAAATACAAAATATGCAATCGGCTATGTTGAATTGGCATATGCGTTTCAGAACAAAATGACTTATGCATACCTGCAAAATGCAGACAAGACCAACTTTGTAGAACCAAATCTAAACTCAGTCTTTGAGGCGGCAAAGTCATTTAAAGTAGAACAGCTCCCTCGCCCCGAAGGAGATTGGAGCACAGTAAGCATTGTATCTGCTCCTGGTAAAAACGCGTATCCTATTGCGAGTTTCACCTATCTGCTTGTATACGAAGACATTGACCAAGTAATCAAGGACAAAGACAAGGCAAAAGCGTTGGTTCACATGATACACTGGATGGTAACCGATGGCCAAAAGCACTCAAAACCACTGCTTTATGTTCCGCTGCCCCCTGCAGTTCAAGAGCTAGACAAGCAAGGCCTTGCCAGAATCAAATTCAACGGAGAACAACTGTGGAATTACGACGTTAAATCAACCAAGACAGATGCAACAAAAACCACTAGTACGAAAACAGACACTGACACTAAAATAAAAGACACGAAATCAGCTACCAAGGACACAAAAAAGACCGACAAGAAGAAACTGGAGACGCTTGAAAAACTGAAAAAACTAATCAAAACAAAATCAGATAAATCAAGCACCGACAAATCTAGTACAAAAGCTACAACTAGCAATAAGTAAACTCAATTATTGCTACAAACTTCATAATTTTTTTATCAAGGATCTAGTGTTGACATTTGCATGGAATCATTTTGGTATCGAAGGTACAATCATGTGGCCCCTCAGACATGCCTTCGATAGGAATCTCCTTCATGCATTCGGAATGTCTGCCTTTCTTGCAAAACCAGCAGATCTGCTCACCAGTTCCGCCAACTGAACAGGATTCCATGATTATCAGTATGAGGGTTTCTCTAAAAAACCTCTGCTAGAGGTATCTGAGCCAGTGAATGAATCGTTCGTCTCTTCCCATTGCTACATCTATAAAGGATTTTTGTAGTGTCCGTGTTGCATGTCCTACCTTGCCATCACCAATAGACACATCGTCTACCTGGGTTACCGATTTTACTTCGGCGGCAGTACCAGTCATAAAGATCTCATCGGCAGAATAAAGGTCGTCCCTGTCCAAGTCTTTTTCTATCACTTCTCCACCATCTGCCCGAATAATCTGAATGACACTGTCGCGTGTTATTCCCTCTAAAATTCCCGATGTAAGAGGAGGTGTGAAGATCTGGTTGTTCTTTACGATGAAAATGTTTTCTGCACTGCCTTCTGCGACCTTTCCATGATAGTTTAGCATGATGGATTCATCGTATCCGTTTTTGAGTGCCTCCAGTCTTGCAAGGGCGGCATTTGCATAATTTGGTGCAGCCTTTGCCTGCATTGGTTGCGATCTAGAATCAATTCTCAACCAGCTGGAGGTTTTGCACTTTGCACCATCCACTTTGCCTGCCTTTGATTCGCCCATCTTCCACTCCCAGCATGCAATTGCTACATCCACCTTGTTTGGTGTTGGCGTCAGCCCCATTGTTCCATATCCATAATACGCAATGGGTCTGATGTAGCATTCCTTGAGGGTGCTTGCTTTTGTCGTCTTTATTATTGCATCAGTGATTTGGTCTTTTGTAAACTGCATCTTCATAGAATACAGTTTGGCGGATCTGAAGAACCTCTCAACATGTTCTGGAAGGCGAAAAATGGCAGAACCCTTGGGGGTATTGTAACACCTTATTCCTTCAAAGACTGCAGTCGAATAATGTAATGCATGGGTCAAAACATGAACCTTGGCGTTTTTGAAAGGCACTAGCCTACCATTCATCCATATTTTTCCGACTTCTTTCATAGAAAGTGGGAAATACACAAGCATTTTAAAAATTATCTTATTTTATGGCTGAGCACAGAACTAAATATCTGAGATAACAATTCTGCTATGTGGAGCCTGCTCTATCGTTTGCTGCAATTGCATTAGTAGTGGCCGGTTTGATTGGGCAGGGATTTGAGATGAAAAAGATTCGAGCCTCAATTAGAACCGACGAACAGCTCAGCTCACAAAACGTCTTTACAGACAGACGAAATTTCAAATGGTACGCAATGATTGCTGGGGGGTTGGTGCTTGGGTATACGTCTGGCGGTTTCTAAAATTTTTCTAAAATCGTGCGTAGCTCACAAAAAACTCTAGATAGTCTATATAGATCAGCTCTAAATATTTGATTTGCATTATAATATCAGCGCGTGTTTTGGGTAACGCCGGACTGATTCTAGATAACGGTCCAAGAACAAACCCAGCGTGGCTCTCATGGGCAAATTACCCAGAGGAGGGCCAATGCGATTTGTGTCACATTCAGGTGAAGGTGATTTTTGACCTCTCTGAATGTACAGCACGAATCGCTGTTTCTATGTTATTTGCAGAATCATCAATTAC
>CAZLSK010000051.1:0-9761 GCA_964562075.1 uncultured Candidatus Nitrosotenuis sp. | reverse complement strand
AAAGCAGCTGGAACTACTCAAAAAAAATTGGGGTGGGCAGGGAACGACGCCAATTGACTGTCCCACTTGGACCATTTTGTCGGTAGATCATATGGGGCGACAAAAAATGCCTTGCTGCATAGGAAGCGCAGAAAAGGACTCACTCAAGCCAATCTGTGAGGACTGCGGTCTTAGCTGCTACTCTGTTTTTGTTGGATACGGCATCAAAGGATAGTTCCCGTAAATATAGAAAGTGAGGATATCGGTAGAACATGGTCGACTTGAGATATCCTCACTCTGATTTGGTTGGTCTTGGCTGGTCCTAATCTCGGTGTTTGCCGAATGAAACTACACATGATATAACATTTAATAAAAAAAGGCTTGCGTAGGAATTATTCGTGAACAAAACAAAAATGTTGTTCAAAAAGAACACACTAGTTTTCAAACACTGTAATTTGCTAACATACTCAAATTGAACATCCTAATTGCAGAGGACAACAAGTTTGCCGCAAGGCAGTACAAAATAATGCTTGAAAAAAGTGGCCACAATGTCATTCTCACAGAGAATGGCGTCGAGTGTGTACAAAAATACAAGGAAAGACTCAAAAAAACCGAGTTTGACTCACTTGACGAGTCTCCCTTTGATCTCATCTTGCTTGATCACAAGATGCCAAAAAAAAGTGGTGCAAGGGCTGCAAAGGAGATTCTGGCAAAAAACCCAAAACAAAAGATTCTCTTCATTACGGGATACCAAAAATGGGCCCTAGAAGACGAGTCCGACGATCTAATAGACAAGATAATCTTACTTGAAAAACCCTTTACACTCTCACAATTGGAACGAAAGATAGAGTCGTTTACCTAATTTGATTTTGCCTTGGATTTTTTGTTGCCAAGGTTTGCCTGCGCTGCTGCTACAATAGCAATTGGAATTCTGTGAGGCGATGCACTTACATAGGAAACACCAGCACCATGGAAGAATTTGATAGAGTTTGGATCGCCACCATGCTCTCCACAGACGCCTATCTCAAGACTGGATGTTACAGCCCTGCCGTTTGATATTGCTATTCTTACGAGGCTGCCCACACCATTTACGTCAACTGTCTGAAAGGGGTTTCGCTCAAGAATTTCTTTTTCTAGGTATTCTGGCATGAACTTTCCCTCCACATCTTCTCTGCTAAAGCTAAACACGGCTTGTGTTAGGTCATTTGTCCCAAAGCTGAAAAACTCTGCAGTTTTGGCAAGCTCATTTGCGGTAAGGCATCCTCGGACTACCTCGAGCATTGTTCCAAAGTTTATCTTCAGCCTTATGCCGTGTTTTGATTCAACCTCTTGCTTTACTTTGTCATAGATTTTCTTGATGTGATTCAGCTCTACAACGCTTCCCACTTGAGGAACCATTATCTGTGGATATGCCTTGACTTTTTGTTTTGCAAGCTCAGCGGCTGCCTCAAAGACTGCTCTTATTTGCATCTCGTATATCTCAGGATATGTGATTCCGACTCGAACACCTCTGTGTCCCATCATGGGGTTTATCTCGGCAAGCTCCTTTGCTCGTCCAAGTATGACTTTGGTTTGTTCCATCTCCTGCGGGTTTCCTTGTTTTTCAAGCCTGTGGATTTTGTTGATTAATTCTTCTGGATTTGGCAAAAACTCGTGCAGTGGCGGATCCAAAAGACGTATTGTAACCTTGTAGCCTTCCATCGCCTTGAGTATTTCTACAAAATCACTTTTTTGTAACTCTTGAAGTCTTTGCAGTCGTTGCTTTCTTTCCTCAGTTGATTTTGCCATGATTAGGTCCACAAAAAGTCCTAGTCTGTCTGATGCATTAAACATCCTTTCCGTTCTACATAATCCAATTCCTTGAGCACCATATCTTCTTGCTAGCTTGGCAGCCTCTGGTGTGTCTGCGTTTGCCCTGATTCCAAGCCTCTTTGACTTTTGTGCCCAATCAAGAATTGTCTTAAAGTCATTTGTTATCTGTGGCTCTATTGTCGGAACCTCGCCAAGATACACCTCACCTTGACTTCCATCAATTGTGACTGCGTCGCCTTCATGAATCGTAATGCTTCCTGCAGTTGCCATCTTTGCATCCGCGTTTATCTTAAGCTCAGAGCAACCAACGATGCATGGCTTGCCCATGCCTCGTGCCACTACTGCAGCGTGTGAGGTCTTGCCACCCCTGCTTGTCAAAATTCCAACAGATGCGAAAAACGCAGGAACATCTTCTGGTTTTGTCTCCTCTCTTACTAGGATCACCTTTGCACCGTTCTCACCCATTGCAACTGCGTGCCTTACATCAAAGACTGCAACGCCGCTTGCTGCCCCAGGTGAGGCTGCAATTCCTTTTGTTGCCTTTGTGAATTGTTTTGCTTTTTCATAGTCTATTGCTTTATGCAATAATTGTTCGAGCTGGTCTGCCTGCAGTCTCTGCAAGGCGCGCTCTTTTGTGATCAGTCGTTCTTTTACCATGTCAACTGATGTCTTTATCATGCCGGTCGCGTTCATCTTTGCAGACCTTGTCTGAAGGAGATAGAACTTGCCCTGCTCTATTGTAAATTCGATGTCTTGCGGCTCTTTGTAGTGTCGCTCTAGTTTTTTGCAGGTATCTAAGAGTAGTTTGTAGCTTTTCGGCATCTCTTTTTGCATCTCATCTACGGGTTTGGGGGTTCGAACTCCAGCCACTACGTCTTCTCCTTGCGCATTGACCAGATACTCGCCAAAGATCTTGTTTGTCCCATCTGCTGGATTTCTTGTAAATACAACTCCTGTGGCACTGTCGTTTCCCATGTTACCAAAGGCCATGGCAACTACATTTACTGCTGTTCCGTCTGCAATGTCCTTTGTTATGTGGTTTTTTTCACGGTATACCACTGCACGCTCTCCCATCCAGCTGTTAAAGACCGCCTTTATTGCAAGCGTGAGCTGCTCGTCGGCGTGAGACGGAAACGGCTTTCCCGTGTGCTCTTGGCAGATCTGCTTATACTGCGACACTATCTCTCTTAACGACTGATCGTTTAGCTCACTGTCTGCATGGACTCCTTGTTTTTTCTTTGCCGCCTCTAGAACCTCGTCGAATTTTTTGTCGTTTACGCAAAAAACCACCTTGCCAAACAGCTGGATAAACCTTCTATACGAATCCCAAGCAAACCTCGAATTGTTTGTCTTTTTTGCCAGTGCCTCAACAGCATCGTCATTTAGACCCAAGTTTAGAATCGTGTCCATCATGCCAGGCATTGAAAGTGCCGCACCAGATCGGACAGATACAAGTAGTGTGTTTTGGTTGGAATTCCATTTTTTACCAGTTCTTCTCTCAAGCTTTGCAATGTTTCTTTTTACTTCTGGCCAAAGCGATTTTGGCAGCGTTTTGTTGTTTTGATAGTATGTCTTGCAAACCTCGGTAGTGATTGTAAAGCCTGGTGGTACTGGGAGCCTTAGTCTAGTCATCTCGCAGAGGCCTGCGCCCTTGCCGCCCAGGAGCTTTTTGTTCTTGCCGTCTCCCTCATCAAAGAAATAAACCATCTTCATTATTTTATCACAGGATTTTCCTATCGATTTGTACTGGTTTTAAGCTTATCCCCATGGATTTCATCAGAATTGTGTTCTTACATTCAACACAGCTGATCCCTTAAATAAAATGGTGATGTATTTGATTTAATGCCAAAGGACATTAGTTCTGAAGCATAAGGATGCGTGGCCTAGCAGAACAATTGGTTGATCCATTGGTGTCATGACATCATGGATGTGAGAGGTAGTCTCTCGACGTTCTGCGCTTGAGGCCACGCCCATAACTTTTCCAATTCACATGAAAACAAAAGTGAACGAGGTAAACCAGTTCTAATATTCTAAAAAACTGTGTTCAATCAAAGGATCATTTTTCACAGACTGGGTGATTGATGCAGTGATTGAGATTGGTATCCCACATCCCAGTGGCATTCAGATTCGCACCACGCAAATCAGTAAATGCCAAAATTGAGGATGTTAGTATGGAATTTCTAAAATCAACGTATGAAAGATTAGAATGGGTCAAATCTGCATCGACAAGATTTGCATTCCTTATTGTGGCTGATGTGAGATCAGAATTTCTTATTTTTGTATCTGCCAAATTTGCATATGACAAGTTTGCGCCAACTAATATTGCGCCATCCAAATTGGATTTTTTCAAGATTGCATAGCTAAAATCTGCACCAGTTAGATCCATGTTTGCTAGCGTGGCCCCGATGAGGTTTGCCTTTCGCAAATTGGCATATCTCAAATCAACATTTTTCAGAACCCTGCCATACAGGTTGCAGTCAGACCAGTCAATTGGGGTTTTTGTGGAGGTGCACTTGCTTGCCCCACTCGAGGGTGTTCTTTTGGCGACATCAAAATTGATTGTTAGATTAGTTCTGAGCGTGTTAATGCCATCGGTGGCAAGAACATCGTAGATCTTTGGTTTCATAGATTGAGGAATCTGCCACGGCACTGAGAGATGACCGCGTGAGTTTGTTTGGGACGTGAATGTAGTCAAAAAATCATCTGAGAATACTTTAATTTGTACATTGTGAAGTCCATGCCAACCATCCCCTTCAAACCACAGAAACCTTCTATCGTCAATTATTTTTTGTTCAATTTTGAGTGATAATTTGCTTTGGATATATGGCTGTTTTTTTACATCCGCCTGTTTATTTTTTGAATTCTCAGTGGTTACCTTGGGGCAGCTTTTATCATCACAAACCTCTTCCGAATTAATCATTTTGTATTTTTTAATCTCAATTAAACCATAAACATCATGCATTGATATCACTAGCACAAAAGAAACAAAAACAAAAAACGCTAATGCAATCCGCAACATTTTTCATAACAGATTATTGACTGCGATATTTAATCTTCAGGTATTTTTCAAAAGCATTGATTTTGCAAACTCGTCCACAATTTTATTCCAGTCTTTTGCTTTTACTATGCCGCTTGCTACAAGTATTCCTTTTGAGCCAAGTTCGATTGCCTTTCTGACATCCTCACCAGTAACAATTCCTGCACCACAGAGAAGCTTTGTGTTGTTTTTTGCGGCCTTGACTGCTTGCACTGCCCTTGTTATCAGTTCAGGCCTTTCAGTTGATACGGCCTTTCCACTACCGATTAATTCTGGTGGTTCTATCGCGATGTATGTGGGGTTTATCTTTGCATACTTGGCTGCTTCTTGAACATCTTTGACGCAAACAACGGAAATCATCCCAAGTTTTTTGAGTCGTCGTACAAGCTCACTGATGTCTCTGCTAGGAATTCTGTGCTCACTGTGGTTGATAAGAGAACCGCTAATTTTGGATTTTTTTAGCAACTCTGGAACGACAAAGCCTGTCGTACTTCCAACCTTTGCATTGTCGACATGTTGTGCCAGAATCGGCCCTATGTGGTTGCCGACAGCTGCTAGAAGATGGTGAGGAGGTGCAATTGCGATTTTAATATTGTACTTTTTTGCTACTGATGAGGCAACGGAGGCAAGCCTTGCTGCATTGTTACCTGAGATCTCTTCGTAATTTTTGTAATTTATTATGAACAAGACCTTTGTGAGGTAAATTTTGCAGTATTTAATTTTAGAGTTTTATGATGTCTGCGCCCTTCCAAATAAAGGTGCACAGTGTAAAGATGTTGTTTGTCATCTCCTCAGAATTTGTAAACAGTGCACACTCGGTATCTATGTTTTCATGTAGTGTACCTTTGACTGCAGAGTCTGACATCAATAGTTTCCCAGAGATTGGACAGTTCTTGGAAACTACTATGCGACCCTTTGATGGGAGTTTGCCAAGTCTTACCTCACTTGCCCCAAATCTTTTGATAAATGGAGTCATCTTTGGTGAAACCTCATCTATGATTAACCGCACGATGCCGCCTGCCTTTTCAGCAATCTTGATCTTTTCTGGTATCTCAGAATGATACAGCCTTGAGATGTCCTCCAGCGTTGTAACAAAATAAACTACATCTGTTGTGGTCTCTAACATTCGTTCTACTTGCGATGCAATGTTTTCCAGCCCTTGAATTATTCGAAAGGTTGGAACGTTTGATTTTGAATCACCCGCGCTAACATCTTTAATTTTTTCAATAATCTTTTTGCCGTCCTTTTTTATTTTGAGGATCTCTTCTTCTTTTTTCTTTAGAGTAAGCGATAGTATCTCATCTGGATCGGAGGCAATGCAAAGTTTTGGAGAAGAAAACGAAATTGAGACAATCCCGCTGCTTGAAAGCTTGTCGATTGTTCTGTAGGTCTTTGCGCGATCAACGTTAATCTCCTTAGACAATGCACTTGCAGTAATTGGACCGGTTCGAAGGAGGTTCAGGTAAATCTTTGTCTCTAGCTCATCAAGGCCCAAAATCGTAGAAAGTTCTGCTGAGAGCTCCTCATAATACGGCGTCTGTGTCCTCTCAAACTCTATATCATCGGATGAGCCTAATCCTGCATTCATAGAATTGTTTGCTTCATTGTGTATTAACGATGTTCTCTGTTTTTTTCGAACGGACATTTTCTTCTTGCTGTCGCATAGATGCACGTGAGTAATTAATGCGTGGAAGGATTCAGACGATGAATTTAAAAACGGCAAGCGGCATCCCGCCTAAATCATAGTAAATGCAACCACTGCGATCACAATCATGATCACTACGTGTTTTATTCCGGAAACATATGACCCAGTTCCTATTTTGCCTGCCGCAAGGCCTCCAAAAACCGATTCTATTATTGCCATGTTGAACATTATCGAGTCGAGTTCGTTGACCCTAACTCCAGAAAGTGCTGAAAAGACGTTGTTTGCTGGCAGGTCGGACTGCTCAAGAAGCAGCTTTACTGACTCGATCTGAGTAAAGAACTGCGATGATAAAATCACCGTAATTGCGATAAATACTGCATATGCTATGTAGATGGTATAGGTGTAGGGCTGAAGGGCAGACTTGCGCTCCTTTTCCAGATTTCTAATCTCCGTTACGTGTTTTTGAATTGTCTCAAGGTTCTCTGAGATGTTTCCACCGTTTTTGTACGCGATCTCAAGTAATACGATGACTCTTTTTGCCATGCGGGTTCCTGCCCTTTTTGCAAAGTTTTCAAACCCTTCCTCAATTGACATGCCCCAGCTAATGTTTGCCTTGAGATTTTTTAGCAGTGGGCCAAGCTGACCCATGTTTCGCTCAGGCACTAACTGGATTGCCTGGATTAGGTTTGAGCCACTCTGAATGGAGCTGACAAGTGATAGCAAAAAGAGTGGAAGATGTCTATCGCTACTTTCCTTTCTCTGGACCTCCTTTAGTTGTAGGAGGGTTAGTGGTATGACGCCTGCAAGTACTCCAAAAATTATTCCAATGTCTCGAGTAATTCCACTGATCGTGTTTGAGAGATAAAAACTAAAGATAATTACAAACACACTTGCGATACCGGAAATTACCGCGACGCGAAACTTTTCGGTTTTGACAAGAGGTATCTTTGGAAGCACTACCTCGTTTTCTTTTTGCAGCGTTTTTGTTTTTGTCATTTTATCTCTTTGGCACCATCGAGTTCATCATTACCAGTAGAACAACTCCAAAAAGAGGCACAAGAACGTACGTTAACATGTTCATTAGCGTCACAAGATCAAAGCCTCCTAGGTCTGGGTTCATTATTGCCATAATTGAAAGCATAATGATTGCCATTAGAGGAAAAACGATGAGCAAAATGGTGTACATTTCTGCCATTATGCCTAAAGACTCGGTGGAACGCTTGACGGTGAGCTTTTTCTCCTCAAGGTGCACCTTTGCAGTTGCCAAAAAATACTCTCTTAGGTTTCCACCTGCTTTGAATGTGATTATTGCACCATCGAGCAGCTCAGAGTATGGGCCCTTTGGTGTTCTTCTGATAAGATCATTTACGGCGGTCACAACATCCA
Organism: uncultured Candidatus Nitrosotenuis sp.; assembly: GCA_964562075.1. GTDB lineage: Archaea > Thermoproteota > Nitrososphaeria > Nitrososphaerales > Nitrosopumilaceae > Nitrosotenuis. The sequence goes on along the minus strand of CAZLSK010000051.1, from coordinate 1,902 downwards.
TGCCTAAAATCTCGATGTTTCGCGTTACGAATTTTGCATCTTTGACTATCTCTTCATTTGAATTTTCTTTGGAGATCGATTTGAAAATTCCTTCCAATGATAGGCCGCTTGCGCAAAGTGTTGCCATATATCCGATGTAGTGAGGTATCTCGTCGCCGAGCTTTTGTGCCCTTGATTTGGCATTAATGACTGGAGTAAGCTGGAGTGCTCCAAAGGTCATGCCTGCAAGTGCCAGGCTTGAGACAAAGCTTAGAACTATTGTTGCAATTGGTTCAAGGTTCAAAATTATCGCACCGGTTATGGTGCCAGCAAGTCCGATTATTGCAGCAATGATGCTGGATAGTACCATACTTGTGACAAAGACCTCAAAGGGAACAGGCATCATTGCCTGCTTGATGTTTTCTCTTAACTTTGGTAGCCTTGGATAAAGAAAGTCTAGGTGTTTGTTAAGAAGTCGGTAGCTAAATACTTGAAAGCCAGACGGCTGGTGTCTTTGCTCGTCCAGAGTTTTTGATTTTAAAATGCCCATCAATTCTCAATCACAAGTCTCTTCCTTTCATAAAATCTGTCAGAATTGGAGTAAAACTCCAAGATGTTTTTCATCACGTCTTTGTGGTTTCTGATATTGTTTTCAGCTAGCCATTCAAGTGCAGTTTTACGTTTTTTTAGCTCATACGTGATCTGATCATCACTTACTCCTGTTTTTTCTTTAATCTTGTTCATAACAATGCTGTTGCCTGAAAATTCATGTCTGTCGTCATTTGGACACCACTTGAATATCTCGTGCGTTTTTATCTCATCCGTCTTCTCGTCAAGTCCGGCAATTTCGGAGATCTGAATGATTCTTCTTACCGACTTGTCATTTAGACGCATTTTTAGTTGAAGTGTTATGATATCCAAGGTGTTTGCAATTAGCGCCTTTGGAACGTCCATTGGAGATGACACAAGCCTTGTCAGTGTAGCTGCCACCGAGTCGGCATGAATTGATGAAAATCCACCGTGGCCGGTTGCCATTGCCTGAAAGAGTGTGTATGCCTCTCGGCCCCTTGTCTCACCCACAATCAGTATGTCTGGCCTCTGCCTCAGTGCAGCTCTGAGAAGGTCAAACTGAGTTATTTCGCCTATCTGTCCATCTGTAAAGTTTTGTCTTGATACTGCCGGAATCCAGTTTTCGTGCAGTAAATTCAGCTCATGTGTATCCTCAATGCTTACTATCTTCTGTCCTGGTCGAATAAACGAGGAAAGCGAGTTAAGAAGTGTTGTCTTTCCACTTGCAGTGCCACCAGCAACTAGCATAGTGGAATTGTTTTCGACCGCATACCACAGATATGCTGCTTCATAAACTGAAATCGTCCTGAACCTGATAAGATCAATTATGGTAATTGGATCTGCTCTGAATCGACGTATGGTAAAGGTGCTTCCACGCTTTGTTATCTCGCTACCAAGAGTCAGATTTATTCTGCTTCCGTCGGGCAGTGATGCATCGACAATTGGATTTGCAAGCGATGCATGTTTTCCACCAATGTACGACATCTTTTGAACGAAATTGTTCAATTCATTTTCATTTTCAAATGCAATATTTGTTGGAACCGACTCGAACTCGCGATGCCATATGTAGAGTGGCACGTTTGTGCCATCGCAGCTAATCTCTTCAATCATATGGTCACGCATCAGCGGCTCTATCTTTCCCATGTAGACAAAGTCTCTTACCGCATAGTAAGTGATCTTTGAGAGGCTTTTTGTCTGAATCTCAATGTTGTATTTTTTTATGAGATGGAGAATTTTACTTTTTAGCTCCATCGCAGCCTCTTTCTTTGTTTTGATTTTGTTTAGCGAGATGTCAAGCTCTGATATGAGCAGCTTTTTGATTACACGAAAGTTGATGTCATCGTGCTTGTTCAT
>CAZLSK010000050.1:3911-9872 GCA_964562075.1 uncultured Candidatus Nitrosotenuis sp. | reverse complement strand
TTGCTCAAATTACGGTTCATCCAAGTGATACGGCCACAAGCGCAACAAATGACTGGTTTGTAATAGAAACGTCACCAAGCATTCCATCATCGATTGGAACGAGCGGTATAGCCGAAACCAACATTAACTTATTCATGGATGTAAAGCACAGATCAGAAGAAGAGGCAGTAGGATTTGATTGGTCACAATCAGATAACCACCAAACCCAACCTGTTATCAAAATCCGAGTAGCAAAATCGAGCTCACTTGTTTCTGATAGCATTGGATGTCCAGTCATGACTCCTTACACACATGTGGGTGGAAGCTGGCAACAACACGGCACCATTTCCAATGTGGTGTCAATTGATGACAACACCTGTGAGCTAGACCTGACTGTAGATCACTTTAGCAAGTTCAGCTTTGCATCATCCCCAACAAGTGCGCCTTCAGCACCAAGTGCACCTGCAGCCGGTCCATCTGTTGGGGGTGGCGGCGCTGGTGGTGCCGGAGCAGCAGCAGGTGGTGAAGGATTTGGAGGAAAACTAGTTCAACCAATACTCATCTACGAAATAACTTATGATCTGTGTGAACAGAACATGGCTAGAATAATTGTTGGAGTCATAGGATCGGAGGCACCACCACCAAATGTAAAGATTAGAACGCCAATAAAGGAGGTTTACTCAGCCACGCTTGCACAAAACCAACCGTATACAGAAGCAAACAAACTATTGCCAATTAGCAGATATGTTTACGAAGCTCCACTTGATCCAAAACTTAACTTCTTTATTATAACAGCTGAGGATATTGGCGGACGTGCGGCCGTAACTGCCACATACACAGTCAACATAGGTGACGATTGCAGAAAGACTATAGTTGTTAACCCAATGACGGACCTTGAGAAGGCAGGAGTATTTGAGCCAACTCCAGAGGTAGGTAGGCCAAACGTATTTGATATCAAATTCCAAGTAAACGGTAACAAACCAATCAAAGCAACCGAAGTAAATCACTTTGTCAAACAAGACTCTAATGTGAAGATATCTGCAATAGTGGATAGTCCATCATCAATAAGACGCGCAGAGCTTAGAGTAAACATTATGGGTGGAAATTATAGCAACTATGCAGCAGTGAAGATGGATGTTATGCCGCTACTAAACATCACAAATGCATATGTGGTATCAGCAGAACTCCCAACATCATTCCTCTCAGCACCTGCAATAGTGTACTGGGTTCATGTCGTAAACAACGAAGAAAAGATACAGAGCTCAGAAAGATATGCTCTTGGCGTAAAGCCAACTTACAAGCTTGACGCCAGAATGGAACTTGACTCACCTCCAAGCAAGGCAGAGGGAACTACATTCAGCCCAACTGCATATGTATACAACAAGGCAGAAAAGCCATTCTTTGGTTCTGTATCGTTGCTTGTTGATGACAACATAGTATACACATCACCAGAGCAACTATTCAACACCGGTCAGTCGGTAGTCAACTTACAATGGAACATACCCGAAGTAGAAGCTGAATCAAAATACCAGATCAACGCACAGCTTAACCTATACGACAAACCAATCAACACAACGTCTACAACACTTAGAACATTCCAAGGCACAAAGATATACTCCATCTACGAACCCGTCACGACAAGCTCAATAACAGAGGAAGGACAAATGGTGGCAAGAGTTGGATTGTTGTATTCATCTGACGACAACCCAGCAGCTCACTATAGGGTCATTTCCCAAGACGGAACATGTGTCATTGGCAAATCAGATTCTTGCCTTGTCAAAGATTCGACTGCAGGAAACAGAGGAAACACAGTAAGCGTGGAATTAGATGGCCAAATCTACAGAATCAGATATTCTGGACAGGATAGTCCGCTTGAGCGATTCTCAATAACTTCGATTGATCCAATTATTGGAACATGGAGTGTCATACTCGAATCAGACGAGGGAATAATTCCAGAGGCACAAGCACTAGAGGATGTAAATCTTAAGGCAAAGTACAGAGCAGTCTACACCAAACTTGTGACTGTTACATCGGATTGATTGCCATTTTGGCACCAATTCAACTGCAAAAATTCCACTTTTCATAAATAGTATTGTACTTTAGCTCGCATAATGAGATGTGTATTGGACCTGTATCCTTCCAAAAGTGGTATTAATCACTTAGCTAAATAAATGATGAATCATGAACAAAACCATGAAAATTAAAAAAAGCATTGTACTTTTTGCAATTTTAGCGGTATCGCTTGCATTTACTCAGTTTCAAATCATACCCGCATCTGCTCTTGAATTCTCTACACAAAAAATCACGCTTCCAAGCACGGACAGATTTGGTTGGTCAATCCAACGAATCGGTTCTGGCATCTCTGTAGGAGAACCATTTGGTGACTCGGGTTCTGGTGAAGTCCACCTCTTTGACTCAAATGGAGACTTGACTGATACGATAACAAATCCTAATGTGGGAACAGATAATTTTGGTTATTCATTAAGCGCACTTGGCAACACCCTTGCAATAGGTGCACCTGGATACAGCAGTGATGAGGGTATAGTATACCTGTATGATGTTAGCAGTATAGGTACGCCAATCAGCATTGAAAATCCTTCTAACACAAGCGGTGAAAGAATGGGAGAAGACGAGATGAATTTTATTGAAGGTGATTTACTTGTTGGAGTTTCAAAGGCGCAAGATGGTGCTGCATTACAAGCAGGAAAAATCTATAGATTTGACACAGATGGTGGGTCACCAATACAAACATACCTTAATCCAAGTCCCTCTACAGGTGATCTGTTTGGTAGAGCAATCTCAGTAGACGGTAATCTTTTTTTGACAGGTGCACATGGTGCCTCAGGCCAAGCAGGTGAAGCGCATGTGCTTGGAAGCTCATCTATAGACTTTACAAACCCCAACACCGCAACTCCAGCTGGAGATCAATACGGCTGGTCAACTGAAATAACTCCAACCAGATACCTGGTGGGAGCCCCTCATGCTGATGTTTTTGACGATTACACAGAACAAACTGTTTCACAAGGCTTAGTGTATCAGCATCATAGAGATAACCCAGCTTTTGACGTGATAAGCAGCCCTGATTTATCTGATATAGTATCCCAGAATGTTGAGGATCAGTTTGGATATGCCTTGGCAGAGTCCGACGATTTCATAGTCGTGGGTGCCCCCTACGATGACGTTGAATTAGGTGCAACAACGTACGTAAACGCAGGAAGTGTGTACCTGTATAGTCGTAACGGCTTCTTTTTGGAAAAAATGTCCAACCCAGATCCTGCAAACAATGATCTTTTCGGTCATTCATTAGAGATTGTAAATGGGCTTATTGTTATTGGAGCACCGGGAGATAGTAGCAATAGTGGTGCGGTTTATTATCTAACTGTCTCCAACGAATTTGCCGCAACCCTGACAATCGATGCAGATCCAAACACAGTCCAAAGCGGCGGAAGCACGGAAATTATATACACTGTAAAAAACATAGGCTCGGCGGATCTCTTTGATGCTATTGTTACCATATCAAGTCCAAACTGTCCATCAATAGACGGCCCCTTGGTTGATTTGGAGGACGATGGAATTCTCAAATCGGGTGAAGAATGGCAGTTTACTTGCGAAATAACTGATGTTACTTCTGCATTTACTGAAGCCGTGATTGAAGCTGATACCTCAATATTCTATTTTCCAGACACATTTGAGGATCCTGTAACCATAACTTGTGAAAATGTGGATTTTGATTGCAGCGATACAGCTGAGGTAACAATACAGCAAGATGCAATCACATTAGATATTGTCGCTGACTCTTCCACAATATACAGCGGCGAGTCTACTACCGTCACATTTACAGTAACTAATGAGGGAACTAATTCTCGGTTCATAAATGATGGTGGAATAGTTATTCAAGGTTGTACCCCGATAGTAGAGGATGACTATCCGATTGAAATCATATCACAAGGCAGCATTGACTTTACCTGTCAGGTTGTGGGTGGTACCTCTACAACGGAAGAGATTATCGCTGAAGTGACCACCGTAGATGCAAGTGAGGAAAACCCACTGGTTGCAAATGGTAGCATTACCATAAATGTACTAGTGCCTACAATCTCACTTGATATTTCAGCTGATCCGGATCCAACCTATAATGGAGAAGAAACTACAATAACCTACACGGTAACAAACACAGGCAACGACGCTGTAACCATAGAGTCGGAAGATGATATTGTTGAGAGTAATCAAGACTGCACACCAACTACGCAGTTATCATTCCCAATAAATCTGGAACCAAATGATGTTGTCACCTTTACCTGTACTGTTACGGCAGGCACATCAACCCTACAATTCAGTGCTACGGTAACGGCAACCGCTGGAAACGGTGATTCGATATCAGCATCAGATACTCTGACTGTAAGAGTCATCTCACCTGAGATAACTCTTGAAATATCATCTGATCCAAACCCAGTACCAACCGGCTCTACTTCGTTAATAACATATACAGTAACAAACACAGGAGACTCCCCTGTCACCATTGACGGTGAGACAGGTGTCATAGAGCAAGGTACGAGTGGTTGTGCACCATTTTCACAGATAGGCATAATAACTTTACAACCAAACGATGTTGTCACCTTCACCTGTACTGTAACAGCTGGACTCTCACAAATTGAGTTTGATGCTGAAGCAACAGCATTTGATGAAAACGACAGAGAAGTAACTGCTAGTGCTCAACATACCTTGGACGTGATTCCAAACATTATACTTTCGGGCATAATTCGTGACTTTAAGATCTCTCATCCCGACTTTGAATTCAAAATATCTGATGATGATGGAATAGTCAAAGTAGACTTGGGAGGGGACGGTGAACCACTTTACAATGGTAACCCATTCACCGGCACTATCACAACAACCGGCCTTGTGAACTATAACCAATGGTACAATCATGTCAGTACAGTAAACGATTGTACCACATATGACATCACACTAGAACCATCCGATACCAACCCAGGTTACTTTGTCTACGCAAACCCAGCCTTCTTCCCAATTGATGGACAATTGTTTGGTAACGAAGGAAATCCGCATAACTATCACTTTACATACCAAATTCATGCAACCTTTGTTTATCAATTAGGTCAGACCATAACCATGACTGGTGATGATGATGTTTGGGTGTTCATAGACAACAAACTTGCCCTCGATCAGGGTGGAGTACTACCTGCAAGAACCGGAACAATCAACTTGGATACACTTGGCTTAACAGTTGGACAAACTTACAGCTTTGACTTGTTCTTTGCAGAGCGCCACACCACCCAATCAAACCTTGGAATTGAAACAAACATACCTCTAATCCCATCAACTCCGCAGCAATGCAAGGCAGTTGATGCAGTAAACGATGCCGTTTTTGCTACGACAGGTCCAAACACAATAGATGTAACAAACAATGATGTAGGGTTCATCTCGATATCCACATTTACACAGGGAATGCATGGCTCTGTGTCTCAGACAGGTTCATCGCTAGTGTACACACCAACTTTGGGCTTTGAAGGAATTGATCTATTTACATACACCATAATCAATAGCTCTGGTGATACAGATACTGCGGTAGTAACAGTGTTTGTCTTAGCAGATACAATATGCCCATTGACACCTGAATCATACAATGTGATAATGGGTGACGATAGTAACAACAAACTTAGGGGTACGAACGGCAACGATCTGATATTTGGCAACGGCGGTGATGACAAGATCTACGGCAAGAAAGGAAATGACTGCATCAGTGGAGGAGCAGGCAATGACAAGATATGGGGTGGTGAGGGAGATGATACCATCAGTGGAGGAGGAGGCAATGACTACCTGCACGGGCAACAAGGAAACGATACACTAGTTGGCGGTGACGGTGATGACAAAGCTTATGGCGGCAAAGGCAATGACACAATCAATGCAGGCGCAGGAAATGATCGTATACATGGAAACCAAGATAACGACAATATCACAGGTGGC
>CAZLSK010000050.1:0-3811 GCA_964562075.1 uncultured Candidatus Nitrosotenuis sp. | reverse complement strand
GATACAGTAAACGGTGGAGATGGCAACGACAAAATCTTTGGTCATCAGGGTCATGACACATTAAATGGAAATAACAATGATGACTACATCCATGGTGGCCAAGGAAACGATAACATCGATGGCGGCGACGGCTATGACAGGTGCAATGGTGCCCAAGGAAATAACACAATTGTTAACTGCGAAGTAGAAGACAAGAAGATGAAAGAAGAACAAGAGGAGAATGACGATAATGAGGGAGAACAGGAAGATGATGATGACGATGATGATGGAAACCACAACGGAAATAACAACAACGGAAACGACAAAGGCAAAAAGAAGTAATAATTATCTAAATTACCATTTCAATGGATTCTTCATGAAAAACTAGCAGTAATGCCACTGAACATCACAAACGCATATGTCGTATCAATAGACTTACCACCACTGTTCCTGCAGACACCAGCCATCGTATATTGGATTTATGTCATAAATAATTATTGGCAAGGGTGAGTCTTGTCTGGTGAGAGGTTCAACTGCAGGATTTAGAGGAAATTCAGTAAATGTAGAGCTGGACGAGCAAATATAGAGTCAGATATTCAGGGCAAAGCAGTGCCTTAGAGAGGTTCTCAATAACATCAGTTGATCCAATTGTTGGTACTTGGATTACCACGTTGGAATCAGACGAAAGAATAATCCCACAGGCACAGGCATTAGAGGACGTACACCTTAAGGTAAAGTACAGATCTGATTACACAAAGCTCATAACAGTAACTTCAGACTAATTTTTTAAAAATTTGTCATTATAAGACAGATAAATCAAATCATCATCTAAGGATATGCTATCGCACTAGATAATGCAGAATCAATGTCTAAAACCTTTATTCGGTCTTGTTGCATCGAGTCGCGATGTCTTAGTGTTACTGTGTCATCCTCTAATGTTTGGTGGTCAATAGTAATGGCAAAGGGAGCCCCCACTTCATCGAGTCTTCTGTATCTCCGACCAATCGCTCCGGAATGATCCAAAAATGCATCATACTTGCGTTTTATCTTCAAGTAGATCTCATCGGTTTTTTCTTTGAGACCATCTTTTTTGACCAGAGATAAAACGCCTATGTGAATTGGGGCCAAATACGGCTTGACAGAAAGAACGATTCTATCATTTTGTTTATCTTCACGCAAACCATGTTCCAAGATAGTGTAAAGACTTCTGTCTATTCCCATTGATATCTCAAAGATGTGTGGTAGAACCTTTTGGTCGTCATCAAGTACCTCGAACTTTTCCTTACTCTTATTTGCGTGACTTGAAAGGTCATAATCTGACCTATAATTACATGCAACAAGCTCAAGCCATCCAATGGTTGTATGGACCTCAAAATCAAAGGCGACACTAGCATAAAACGCCTTTTCTTTTTCACCTAGCTTCCTAAACCTGCTTTTTGTCGTATCAATGCCTGTCTTTTCATAAAATTCGGTAAGAATACCAAGATAATATGCAACAAATTTGTTTGGCAAAATTCCAGATTCGACTGCTTGCTTACAGCTCATTGCTTTTAGCTCATCATTTACCCAAAGCCGGATTGTTGTATCTTGTACTTCAGAAAACCTTTCTAGGTCATTTAACTTGTTTGGATTGCAAAAAACCTCTATCTCTGCCTGATAGAACTCTCGCAGTCTCAGAAGACTTTGTCTTGGAGAGATCTCATTTCGAAAGCTTTTTCCAATCTGTGCAATCCCAAGTGGGAGCTTGCCACGCATTGTTTTGAAAAGTCTTGGAAAATCGACAAATATTGACTGACAGGTCTCGGGTCTAAGATAGGCCGGTTCCCCCTCAGGGCCGATTTCGACTTTGAACATCATATTGAATTTGCGTGCTTTGTCGAACTCTCCTTTACATTTGGGGCATTTTACATTTTTTTCAGCTATAGTCTTATCAAAATCTCCAACATCGGCACTTTCTGGAATTTCTATTTTTGTAGTTTCAAAGATTAGCTTATCTGCTCTAAGATTCAGCCCACATTGCTTGCATCGAACTATCGGATCTGCAAAGCTTGCTAAATGTCCAGAAGCTTCAAAAACAGATTGGGACATTATTTGAGAACCATCAATTTCAAGCATTCCATCACGGCGTACAAGCTCTCGCCTCCACAACTCGATGAACTTGGTCTTCATGCTTACCCCAGAGGGGCCGTACTCCCAAAACCCTGCTTGCGCATCAGAGTAAATCTCACAGCTAGGAAAGTAAAATCCCCGTTCAAGTGCAAGCTGCATTATACTATCATAATTCAATATGACACTCACCACGAACTGAGAATAAATTTCAAACTATGCAAGCTCCTTTACCTTTTTGATGTTGCCAAAGTCATCTCTTACATTGTCAATCGGTGTCTCTAAGATTATAGGAATGTCTTTTTTCTTGGCAAGCCTAATTACGGCAGCCATTCCTTTTTCTCCAATTTTGCCAAGTCCAATATGCTCATGTCTGTCTAGGTTGGAGCCTAGCTCTCCCTTTGAGTCATTTAAATGTAAAATCTTGAGGTGTTCAAATCCAATAACATCATCAAATTTTTTGAAGGTACTAGAGACGTCTTTTTCAGTTCTCAAATCATATCCGTACGCAAAGGCATGGCATGTGTCAAAACAGACACCGAATCTTTCTTTTGGCTTTAGCTTAAAAAAGATCTCAGCCCACTGATCAAAGTCAGATCCAACGGAATTTTTCTGCCCAGCAGTGTTCTCAAGCAAAATTACAACATCGTTTTTGAGAGCGGCGGCTTTAGAAAATGCACTGACTAGCTGTTTTATTCCATTCTGATCGCCGGTACCCATGTGACTGCCAAGATGTGATACAAGATATGGAATGCCAAGCTGGCTGCACCGTTTTACCTCTTTTATGAGCACATCTACAGATTTTGCATGAGTATCTGCATTTGGTGATGCCAAGTTTGGTAGATATGGCATATGTGCTACGGTTGAAAATCTATCAATTTTGCTTGAAGCAAGTCTATTTCTAAAATCAGCCGCGTCTTTTTCGGGAATGTCCTTTGCGGTCCACATACGAGGGCTACGTGTAAAAATCTGAAACGCCGTACACTCTCGTTCTAATGCGTTGTCAACAGCAGCAGCAAGCGATCCAGAAATAGAGACATGGAGGCCCACTCGCATACAAACCGCTTACATTTAGATAATTTAAACAATGTAGAAGAAAAACTCAAATTTTTAATGGGAAATCAAACCATTATCTCTGTGTTAAAACTAGGAACAGAGGAGATAGCAAAATATCCGTTTTTGACGGAGGCAGGAAATTATCTCAGAGAAAAGGGATTCACCCTAGAGCAATTTGACAAAGACGAGGATCTGCGACCTATAATTGGATTGGCGCTTTCAAGAATCGAGACTGCTGCAAACGGTAAGATCTTCAACTCTGATTTCAGCATAAAAAACCTAGATGTTGAGGTCTTTTCCTTTCTCATAGCTGTAATTCTCCTTAAGCAGAGCGGCATGAATACACTAATCAGGCGATTTTCGCTGGCTGAGGCAAGAAGGGCAGAAAAATTCCTTGAAAAAGATCTTGCAAATATCCACAACAAGACAAATGAACAGTTGGCAATCAAAATAATACACGATCTTTTTGCAATGGAGATCCAAAAGCACGATGAATATTTTGTTATCCCAATTCCAGACTACTTGAAACACTCTGTTACTTTTCATGAGCAGGAATGGAAGCTTGTAAACAGGCGCGTAGATAACGGCAGTGTATTTCTCTCAGCACACGAAACAGTAAGACTGATTCGAAAGGAACTTGACAATTTTATCAGCTCAAAAATTCAATCTG
>CAZLSK010000049.1:3664-10091 GCA_964562075.1 uncultured Candidatus Nitrosotenuis sp. | reverse complement strand
CGACATAAGACTCCATGTATTTTGCAAATCCAAACATTGCCTCATAGAACAGTATGGTTTCAAATCCCTCCCTGTATACGGTAAAGAACGATAACATCACAAATACTATTGTGCCCCCGGTGGTGGATGCCTGCCAGACCTTTGCCTTTACAAACTCCATCCATTTTTTGTGTTCAATTTTATTCAAGATCCAAAAACTCACATAAAACAAGACCGCTGTTGCAGAAAGTGCCGCCACCGCCTCGATAAGCTCCCTGTTTGCGCCAGAAATGTCTATCAGATATGATGCGACAAACCACGTCAGCACAGTAGCTCCGATTGCAATTATTATCCCATAATACACAAAAGGCTTGAATTTGTTGTTTCGTGATGCCTCAAGATAAGTAAGAATCGCACCCAAAATCAGAACCGATTCCAGTCCTTCTCTAAAAATAACTGCAAATGACGACGTAAAAGCAATTGATGGGGCAAGCTGTCCCGTTCCGGTAACCAGTCTTTCTGACTCGTCAAGGCTTCGCCTTACCTTGATTGCTGCCTCTTCAACCTTTTCATAGTCTGCCCTTTGGTTGATTAGATTTCTGAGGTCTGCAAACTGAAGCTCTACTTCCAAGGTAAAGTCCGGGTCGATGGTTCGCAGCGGTATCTCTACGTGCTCGTAGCTGTCAAGATATGCGGTTCTTGCGGAGGTAAATGCTGCCTGATAATCACCATTTTGATATTGGACAAGCATGGTTTGAAGCATGGCACGAATAAAGTCTATTTCGCTCATCACTCCTGTTTTTTGTTCCCGCGTTGCAGAGCCCATTTCGTTGAGCTCTTTGCTTGGCTGGGTTAACGCTTGAGCCGCCTCAACGTCGGGACGTGCAAGATGTGCAACCATTCCTTCTGCCTTGTCAAGGTCTTTTAGAATTGGGTCGTTGATGAAGGCCTTAATTTCCTCGTATGATCTTTTTTCTTGTACCATTGCACGGAGCTCTTCTCTCATGTTGATCTCCATTGTATGCAAGAGGTCAGAGTCAACGACTTCGATGTCTGCCTCTAGATATTCAAAATTATCAAGATATGCAGCGATTACGAGCTCTTCGGCTTTATCGTAATTGCCGTTTTTTATTTCCGATAACGTCTGATCATACAGCTGTCGTATGACATTATAGAGATTAGATTGGTCAGCTACTATAGAATCTGTCCCAGTCAAGTCACGCTGGATTGTTGTAATCATCTTTCCAACTGAGACGAAATCATTTTTTTCAGAAATCTGTAACTTCAAGTCAGAAAAAAACGAGTCTAGCTCGCCAGTCTGTCTTTCATCAAAGAGTTTCTTGGAATTGAAAAGCTCAATTGATCTGTCGATAAGCAAGGTTGCAATTACGAGATTTTCGTGATCATTTTCTGAAATAGCTATTTGGTACCGCTCGTCTGCGGTGGTAAGCATGTTTGATATCACTAGTGGGATTTGTTGAGATTTTGGAAAACCATCAAGATATTGTTCGGCAGATGCTATGTCGCCAAGTATTTCATTTGGCTGCGCATTGCTTTCGATTTTTGCGTGAATATCAACTAATAAGAGATGCAGATCATCTGCAAACTCCACGTTGGACTGCCTAAGCAAGTTAATTTGGTGAGCATAAAAATCGGTGGTAAATTTTGAATATTCTTTTGCTCCCTCCCAATCTCCGCTCATTACGCTGGTTTTTGTGAGCTGTATTCCGACCTTTACGACCTCACCTGTTGTGTGCATCGAGCCATCCTGCAGTTGGGCATGGGCAGGTTGTGCTAACGACAAAACGATGCTAACTATCGCCACTGCCAGTAATCCTTGCCACAGATTCAACATTTAGTTAGGAGCAGCTAACCGTATTTAAAGCAGGGATAAATTCCAAAACTGTAGAATGACGGCAAGAACTCAGTTAGACTGCAGATTAAGAGTTGGCGTTACTCCACCTACTATGATTTCTGCCTTTTTGATTCTGCTTTTGTAGAATTTTATTTTTTTTCCGGCATCAGAGATTACGTACTTGTCTACATAGACAAGTGTTAGGTCTTCTAAGTTTGAGAGAATCTTGTAAACTGTCGAAATCGATATTTTTAGCTCGTCTGCAATTGCTTGCGCGTCCTTTGGTTTAGCTATGATTGAAAACAAAACCGACCGCGAATAAACATTGGTCAGGGTTTCGATTATTTGCTGGGTAACATCATAATGACTCAGCTGAAACACAGAGTTTTTTTCCATACACATCATCAAAAACTAGTTTGGTGCCAGAACCAAGACAGGTTCGGGTTTTTTGATGCTAATGTCTGCTTTGCTAATCCTGCTTCGGTAAACCTTGAATTTTCTTCCCTTGTCTGAAATCATCCATCTTTCGACGTGTACAAGTGTCAGGACTTCAAGATCAGCGAGTTTTTTGTAAACGGAACTTAGCGGAATTTTGTATCTGTCAGCAATCTCAGCCGCAGTACGACCCTGTTTTATCAAAGAAAACAGGATCGTCCTCGATTCTGCGTCTGCTAGAGCCTCAATTACTTTTTGGGTTACGTCATATTTTTTTAATTGAGGCAGGGTAAACTTTCGAGTCAAGATAGTGTGTGATCTATTTTGGCATTTAAATAAAATGTTATCGTTCTAGTTTTATAGAATGAGAATGTATAACCTAGAACAAGTTCTAAAAATTTAAAACATTATTGCAGCTTTGACTGCTCGACTCTGTCTGGTCGCAGCCTCTGCCAGAGAGCGCCAAGTATCAGTCCTACTGCAAGCCAGAATGACGATACTGCAATAACTGAAGTTATTCTAAAGCCGTTGACAAGCTCGGCTAGCGCAGTAACTGCGTCTGGATTGCTTGGCATTGCTAAAAACACAACAGAAATGAATACTGCATATCCTACAAATGCAAGTGCTTTTTTCTCAACTCTTTTGTATACCTGGTAAAAGCCAAGGGCGCCAAGGCCAGAAATTGCAATAAATGACAGATACAGAGTCTGCCTGAGCATTATCGTTTCTGGGTCGCCAACGGTTGGTGGATTTGCAGGATACTTCAAAAACGGAATGACATAGATAGTTGCCCACATTAAAAGTGCAAGAAGCAGCGATTTTTTTACAAAGTTACTTCCTGGCAAGACGTTTCTTGAATACGCAAACACTATTCCAAACAATGCGCCGACTGAAGTGCCCAAGATGGCGCCGGCTAACAGCTGTCCACCTTTTTGCCATGCTCTGTAAGAATAATATTCGCTCCAAAATTCTGGCGTGTCTTTTTCCTCACCTGATGCAAAAAGGTTCTGGTTTTCAATTCCTATTGCCGTATCAAGATACGGCTCAACTATAGCTAAATTGACAAGACCGTGGATTACTCCAGCAACGGCGCCAGATAACAAGACAATTGCAATAAAAAGAGATGTCTTCATGACAGAACACTAGTGGCAGGGAAAGCCTGCTGCATGTCTCATGTCATGAGTTAATTCATGTATGTACATGTCTGCATATGCCTCCTCGCCAAAAACAACACTGAGGAGGTGACCTTGGTCATAGCCGACTACAAACATTCCAAACACAAAGATTGCAGCTAGTGCAATTAGTGCTAATTTTGGAACGCTTGATTTTGAAATTACAATCTCTTTGGAATGAGACATGGATGTCGTGCCCAATTGAATGTATTTAAATTCTTGGACAATTTATCCAATATTTAATGAACATGCGGCAACATGTCCAAGCTTTACAAAACATTGTCTCAAGAAAAGGATCAAGCAAAGTTTTGACTTTTTCTGTTCCACATGTCTTCAAGGCGCTCCAGCTTTTACACAAAGATCGGTACGTAAGTAGGGCGGGATTTTGCACTCAGCTGCACATGGGAGAGGGGGCTGTCAAGACAATGATATCTCATCTAAAGCAAGAGTCTGTTGCCGATTCAACAAAATCTGGAACCTTTCTTACAAACAAGGGAAAAAATTTCATAAAAAATCTGCTAGAGGTCGTCTCTGCAGAATGCGAATTAAAAAAATGCCAGATCGCGCAGGGCAAGTTTAACCACGCAGTGATTCTAAAAAAATACGCGTTTGCTACAAAAACAGGCATGGAGCAAAGGGACTATGCCATACTGTATGGTGCTATTGGTGCAACGACTCTGCTTTATCGTGATGAGAGGTTTGTTTTTCCGCATGAAAACATCGACTGTCTTTTAGATGATCCGAAAACAAGGGAGGCGTTATTAAAAAACCTCCAGCCACAAAATGGCGACATGATAATAATTGCGTCTGCAAACGATCCTTTTGTTGCAGAGATTGCCGCAAAAAACTCTGCACTGTGGACTCTTGCAACACACACAAGATAAGTCGCAAACTATTTGAAACGTTCAGTTTGTGCTAGCTTGTGAAAAAATATTATTTTGCAATACCGATTGCAGTCGGTATTGTTGGCGGGATATTTGCAGCGGTTTATTTTGGAGGACAACAGGGACAAGGCGACTTTACAAAACAGGACCTTCTAAAAGATTCCTCGTCATACATGGGAAATCCTTCTGCGCCAATAACAATAATCGAGTTTGGCGATTACCAATGCACGTTTTGCTTCAAGTTTCACGGCTCTAGCCTCGATATCATAAAACAAGAGTACATCGAGACAGGAAAGGCAAGCCTTGTCTTTAGGGACTTTCCGTTAAACGGTCCCGATTCAGTTTTAGCTGCTGAAGCCTCACACTGTGCAAAAGATCAAGGAAAATTCTGGGAATACCATGACGAATTATACAAAAACTGGGCAGGAGAAAGAACCGGCTGGGTCAACAGGGAATCACTTGATGTGTTTGCTCAAACTGTAGGTCTGGATTTAGATCAGTTCAATTCCTGTCTTGATTCCGCAAAATACCGACAGCAGGTCCTTGATGCTTATGATTTTGGACAAGAAGTAGGAATTAATGCGACTCCGTCCTTTTTCATAATCAGCGGCGACAGAATCGTCAAAATAACTGGAAACCAGCCAATAGATGTCTTTAGAAAAACCCTAGATGAAATCTAGGCCGCTTTTTTCATACAAGCCAAGTGCAAGCTGCTTGTCGTATTGTGGGTTTGATTCCAAAAAGCCGCGCAAAACAAGCGTTTTAATGCACTCTGATAGGTATTTTGGCTCTACGCCGCCAAATCTTTTTGCCCTATTTGAGAGGTCTTGATACAGACTTTCGTTTTCCATGTTCATTGTCTGGCACATGTTTACCCGCAGCAGTATTCCAAGTGAGACAAGCTTGTTCATTGATACTTTTTTTTCTTCGAGGTAAATTTCTGAGATTAAGTCCTCTACGTGATAGAATCCTTGCTGTGTGACCCTGTATCGCAAAAGCTTTGGATAGTCCTCAAGTGGAATACAGTAGGGAAGGATTTGTTTTTCCACGAGACGGCAGCAATTCCTTGATTATTTACTAGTGCGGCATAATTTGGCTAAAACGCATTCCGTTTTGGAACCCATTTGGTCCATGAATTTTTATTCTTGACAAAAAACGAATCAAAATCACTTATGTTCTTACAAAACAAAGAAACCTTTAATGTAAAGGTCATCGCATTCAAAATAATGGCATCACACAAACAGAATTAAACAAGCTGGAAAAAAATAGAGTTATTGTCAAAAGCTATGCATTTGCTGCTTTTCGAAAAAAGGAAGCATTATCAAAAAAGGAAACTCAGGAAATAGAAAAACGATTGTCTTCTTATCTTAAAGGAAAGAAAGGCGATTTCGTCAATCTGGATGTAATCTCAAATGCTGGCAGTAAAAATACACAAAAGCGCGCTAAAAGAGCTTAATTCCTTGCCTGCCAACATCAGAAGTAAGATTCTAAGTGCTTGCAAATCAATGACTAACAATCCTTTTGAAGGGGATGTAAAACCACTATCTGGCCTTTCCGGAGTATTTAGGAAACGAGTTGGTGATTACAGAATTGCATTGTGTCAATTTTGCACAAACGAAGTGTTAATCATCAAGATCGGAAAACGCGAAAAATTTTACCAGGAACTAACTAAATCTCCGTATTCCTTCTTGTGTCAATATAGAAATCATTAAAGCTGGCTTTGTAACTAGGACTAAAACCAAATAAGCAACTTCATATTTATCATGTAAAAAATTACTGGAACTAAAAATAGAGCAGTATAGTACCGCCTCCCAACCAATCTTAATATTGAATGGGTAGGGCGTTCAATTAATGCCAAAAATTACAATAGAAAAACAGGACTCTGTCAAAATCTACAAAATCAAAAAGACACTTGATGAGCTGTCACGAATAGAGGGAAGAGGCACTGAGCTTATCTCAGTTTACATTCCAAAAGGAAAACAGCTCCACATGGTGATTAACAACCTAAGGGAGGAGCAAGGAACAGCAGATAACATCAAGTCAGACCTGACAAGAACGCACGTAGTTGATGCTTTATCAAGAGTACAGCAGAGGCTCAAGCT
>CAZLSK010000049.1:0-3654 GCA_964562075.1 uncultured Candidatus Nitrosotenuis sp. | reverse complement strand
CCAGACCATGGTCTTGTGATCTTTTGTGGTGCACTGCCACCAGAAGGCGGTGGACCAATTGGAAGCGAGGTCATCAAGGTCTGGGAGATAGAGCCGCCAAAGGATCTTTCCACCTTTCTGTATCGATGTGATGATCATTTCCACGTTGACATTCTAAAGGACATGCTAAAGGAGGAAAACCTGATTGGTTTTTTGGCAATCGATACCAAGGACGCAGGCTGGGGTTTGCTGCATGGAGATAAAATCGATGTTCTAAGAGAAACCGCATCGGGGGTTGCAGGAAAACACAGACAGGGAGGCCAGTCCGCAAGAAGATTTGAAAGGCTACGAGAAATGGAACTCACATATTACTATAACAGAGTGGCAGAGGTAACAAAGGAGTTTTTCATAGACATCTATCCAATAAAGGGGTTGATTGTTTCGGGGCCAGGCCCAACAAAGGAGGACTTTCTAAAATCAAACTATCTTGATTATAGGTTACAAAACATGGTGATTGCAACACTCGATACATCATATGCTGGCTCCGAAGGGATTCGCGAGACATTTGTCAAGGCACAGGATGTTCTGGCAGACTTTCGTTTGGTTGAAGAAAAAAAGCTAGTTGAAAAACTGTTTCGCGAGATCAACTCGCATTCCGGCCTTGGAGTTTACGGACTAAAAGACATCATCAACCTTTTAAAAAATAATGTAGCTGATACGATTCTAATCACAGATGACACGAATCTTTACCGCCTCGAGGTAAAATGCAAAAGATGCCAAAACATCCAAGAGGAGATAATCGAGAGGCAAAAAATAATTCCAAAGCAGACCGAGCTACTAAACAAGCCGTGCCCAAGCTGCAAAAGCATGGACCAAGAAGCCGTCTCGCAAGACCTCATCGACTATCTTTCACTAATTGCCACCCAGACCGGTACAAAAATCGAGGTGATCTCAGGCATATCAGAACATGGTGCAATGCTGAGCAGCCTAGGCAAAGTCGGGGCAATACTGCGATACAACCCAAATCAGTAGTCTTTGCTAAATTTTTTAATTATTATCTGATTGCTGCGCTGTCCTGGCTTTTTGTCAATACCTCGCCGTCCTGAATGTTGACAATTCTGTTTTTGAGGGCACTGCCTTCGATTTTTTTTACTAAAAGTCCAAGCGAAAATGGTTTTTGAATTATCTGGACCGTTTCGTCACGGAAATCCTTGAGTCTTTGCATGATGTTGTTTCCGTATGCTGACAAAAAAATTACCCTTTGATTTGGCCTGCACTCTAAAATCTCTCTTGCCGCATCTGCGCCGGTCTTTCTTGGCATGTCATGATCTAATAGAACTATGTCAAATGGAGATGATCTGTTTTTGCGAAACAGCTCCTCGTATTTTGCTTCGTTGATATAGTAATCAACGCATTCTACTCCGTCCTTTGTTATTATGACTTTGTGGTTGCGTTTTTCTAGCGCTACCTTGTATTGTTTTGCCGTAAACTCGTTGTCTTCGGCGATCAGAATTGTCATTGGCATATTGAGTTCATTTTTCCATGCCAAAAAAAGACGTTTTAAGACTAGTTTTTTTGTTTCAAACGAACATTTAGGAAATGTTTGTTCCAGTAAACATCATTTAGGTAAAATCTTACTTTGGTGAAGATCACTAATGTGGCAAAGCAGACCGACAAGGTAGCAAAGGATGAGGCTGCCCTAAAGAAGCACTATCACAAGGACATCTCGGCAGAGGATGAGTGGTCACACGTAACTGGCATAGATCCAAAAAAGACCCAAGACTCTGATCCGATGTCTCCTCAGGAGCGAGTCATTACATTTACCAATAAGATTTCAAACGACACGAAGGAGGAGATTGTAAAGAAGAAATCTGAGAAGTTCAAGGATCAGGTCAACAACACAGACCAATACCTGCGGTTTGTTAATGGATTGATAAAGGAAAAGGTGGACAAGCTCCGGCATCTGCAGGACGACGAAAAAAAGTTCCAAGACGAGGTAACCGTACTACAAAACAGGATCAAATCCAGATACGAGATTGACAAGCTTGACCCAAAACGCATGACAAGCGACGATGCGAGGGATGTGGTGTATCATCTTGAGGAGGAGTTTGAGAAGATGAAGGATAGGCTGCTGTATCAGGAGCTAATAGTACAAAGAACAAAGGACGAGATTGCCGCAAAAAGAAGGCAGATTCAGGAGGTAAAAGACGAGCTAAAGGAGCTTCTCCACAAGGTCCCACAAGAAGAAATGAAAGACCCAGTCTCAGTACTTCGAGAGGAGCTAAAAAAAGCTGGAGTAGACAAATCAAACAAGATCTTTGAGGTACTAGACAAAATCTCTGAATACCTTTCCTCTAAAGATGAGGAGACTAGGCACTAGTTTTAGTCCATGTGCTCTCGTATGCGCTTTGCAAGCTCATCCAGCTCAGCAGAGGATGGAATGGTGCGCTTTGTCCACACGGCGCCGACATCACTGTATCGTGGAATGATGTGAACATGTACGTGTGGGATTATCTGTTTTGCTGCACGGCCGTTGTTTTGCGCAAGACTAAACGCATCTGCTTCTGTTGCAGACATTATTGCGCGAACTATTTTTGGAATCTTTGAAAAAAGACTTCCGACTTCTTGCGAGTCCATGTCGGTTATCTTTTCAAAGTGAATCTTTGGAAGAACTAGGGAGTGGCCTTTGTCGATTGGATACTTGTCCAAAAATGCCACGTGGTAGTCATCTTCGTAAATAAAATGGCCCTCTCTTTTCCGAGTAATGATGTCGCAAAAAATACAGCTCAACAATCGCAATGACAGGTTCCACAATTTATTGTATTAGTGATTGATGGTTTGGTGACTGATGGGATCGCTGTGATAGCACAGGGATAAAACGCAGAATTAGATTCTAACCTGCGCCGATTGATTAATTAGGGCTGGGTTTTGCAGTTTGATTGTTTTATGGGAGACAGCGAAAAGAACCCAAAAAAGGAAAAGGAATCCAAAAAAGAGGAAAGACGAGAAAGCTTTGCAGATAAGCAAAGCCGTCAAAAACGCAGAAACATGCTAATTGGAATCGGGGTTTTGGTAGGCGTTGCTGCCATTGTTGGCTATGCGTCTTTGACCTTTATTGAGAAAAGCGCTTCCAGTCCACTGGGCGGCCCGCAAGGTGCAGGCAAGCTTGGTGACGAACACGAACATGCCTCGATGCTAGTAAGAATTCATCTAGACAAGTTTGACTTTGCGCTTCCGGCATATCAGGTAAAAAGCCCGTGGATTCACTTTGAGGGAGGAGATGGAAACACCGTTCACAGACATGCATCTGGTGTGTCGTTAGGATTTCTCTTTGATACGCTAAAGATTGGTCTCACAGATGAGTGCTTTGTCTTTCCAGACAAAACCGAGCAGCACACATTTTGTACAAATGATGATTATTCGCTCAAGTTCTACATCAACCATGAAAAGGTCGATAGCATCAGAGACTATGTTCTAAATGAAGACGACAGAATTCTCATCTCATACGGCAATCAAAACCAGACACAAATCGATGCCCAGCTAAGAGAGCTTGACGACCAGCTTATACTCAAGTAGGTTTCAGCTTCTGAAAATGGAGCCACCTAGAAATCATCCATATCACTACACAAGACAGACGTGTTGTCCTGTAGCAGTTGTAGGCAATCACCCTTAACA
>CAZLSK010000048.1:0-10153 GCA_964562075.1 uncultured Candidatus Nitrosotenuis sp. | reverse complement strand
CTCATCAAGCTGGGAGGCTCTATCATTACAAATAAGAAAAGACCTCTTTCTCCAAGAATCTCTGCCATTGACAGAATAGCAAAACAGCTAAAAAAGATTCATGAACCACTTGTGATTGTCCATGGGGGCGGATCCTTTGGTCATTATTGGTCCGTCCGATACGATATGCACACAAAGCCGGCAAAATATGATCTCCGTGGAGTATCAATAGTAAAAAATTCAATGGTTGAGCTTGACAAGATAATTTTGGATCGTTTCCTAAAAAACAGACTCAGTCCATACTGTCTACCTCCAACTGATTTCATGGAGGGCGACAGACCGATTCCAAAAAAGGTAAGAGAGATAAAAAAAATTGCCGAGTCGGGTTTGGTTCCTGTGACTTTTGGCGACGCACTCTGGTATGGAAACAAAAAATCTTACATCTTATCAGGAGATAGAATCATGAGCATCTTGGCAAAGGCCTTGAGGCCACGGCTTTCGATTTTTACATTGAACGTCGATGGGTTATATTCTGATTTAAGGACGAAAAAGCTGGTTTATGAAATGAAAGATAATCGAGTTTCAATACAAGAGATACAAATGGACGTAACAGGCGGAATGAAACGCAAGGTTCAAGAAGCTACGAAGATTTCAAGGATGGGGCTCAAGGTTTTCTTTGTAAATGGAAACAAACCAGAACGAATAGTTAATGCTATACAAAAAAACAAGTTTGAAGGCACATTGTTTCGAGGCTAATTAGGTATGGCGGATGAATACTTGATTTTGGTGGATGGTAATGACAATCCGGTAGGATTTGAGGAAAAGGTCAAGTGCCATCTTCCAAATGGTAAGCTGCACAGGGCGTTTACTGTGCTCCTTTTTAATAAGGAGGGAAAACTTTTGCTCACCAGGCGAAGTCAAAGTAAGATGTTGTGGCCAGGTGATTGGGACGGTACGGTTGCAAGCCATCCAAGAAAAACAGAGACCTATGTAACCTCTGCAGAAAGAAGGCTTCCCGAAGAGATCGGAGCCTC
This sequence comes from uncultured Candidatus Nitrosotenuis sp., assembly GCA_964562075.1. Taxonomy (GTDB): domain Archaea; phylum Thermoproteota; class Nitrososphaeria; order Nitrososphaerales; family Nitrosopumilaceae; genus Nitrosotenuis. The sequence goes on along the minus strand of CAZLSK010000048.1, from coordinate 9,140 downwards.
ATGCAAGCTTGACTATCTATTCAAGTTTGAGTATCATGTTCCATACAAGGACGTTGGCTCTGAAAATGAGATCTGTGGAACGTTGATCGGACATGTAAGTGAGCCTTTTGGTCTGAAATTAGTAAAAGATGAGATCAGTGAGGCAAAATGGGTAGGCTACGAGGAATTGTTTGCAGATATCGAAAAAAACCCACAATCATATTGTCCTTGGATGATTGTTGCATTGTACTTGCTTTCAGAGTCAGATAAAAAAATGATTGAAAAACACAGACAGATTTTTGACAAATGGTCAAAGACAGAGCTCAAAAACAAGCTGGAAAAGCCGCTTCTGTACCACTTTCCAACAAACAATTGGAGGATTGTAAATTGACTTCGACTTTGCCAAAGACTGCCGAGCTTGTAAACAAATACTTGGGCACTAAGCTTGATGGCAGGCCGTCAGAGCTGTATCGTGCATCTGCACATCTCATAGAAAGCGGAGGCAAACGCCTTAGACCATATCTTGTGATAAAGAGTTGTCAGATGTTGGGTGGCTCAGTAAAGGATGCAATGCCAGCTGCCGCCGCAATTGAAATGATTCACAACTTTACCCTCGTTCATGACGACATCATGGATAATGACGAGGTAAGACATGGTGTACCTACAGTCCATACTAAATTTGGCATGCCGCTTGCCATCCTAGCTGGAGATGTACTTTTTTCAAAAGCCTTCGAGACCGTTTCAATCGATAATGTCCCATCTTCTTTGATCTCCTCTAAGCTGACTGCAAAGCTTGCCAAAGCATGCGTAGATGTTTGTGAAGGCCAGGTTCTGGACATCAAAATGGCAGAAGGAAAAACAATCCCCACTAAATCAGCCTATATCCAGATGATTGAAAAAAAGACATCGGCACTCTTTGAGGTCTCATGCGCAATGGGTGCAATATGTGCAAACGCCAAAAGCAAAGACGTTGCGAATCTTGCCTCCTTTGGGAGGAATTTGGGTGTGGCATTTCAAATTACCGATGATTTTATTGGAGTCTTGGGCGATCCAAAGGTCACAAAAAAGCCAGTAGGAAATGATCTGCGTGAAGGAAAAAAATCCCTTCCAATCCTGCTCGCAATACAAAAGGCAGACGCCAAAACAAAAAATGTAATCCTCAAAGTATTTGGAAATCCCAAGGCTGCAAAAAAACAGATCAATGAAGCGGTAGGAGCAATGCGCTCTCTGCAAATAGAAAGAGACGTCAGAAGAGAGGCGTTACAGTATGCAGACAAGGCAAAAAGATCTCTTTCACCTTATTCTAATTCTGCAAAGGCTGAGCTCGTCTCCCTGTTGGATTTTGTTGTAAAAAGGAGCCTCTAAGCTTTGGATGATGTAAAAACAAAGATTAGAAAACTAGCACTGCAAAACGCAGCAGAACATGGTGGAAGGACTCAGGACAAGATAGTTTTAGCAAAAATTTTGGCAACAGAGCCGCAGCTTCGAAGTCAGGTCAAAGAAATAATGCCGATAATTTCCGAAGTCGTAAGTTCGGTAAACGCATTGTCGACAGAGCAACAGCTAAAGGAAATACAAACTGAGTTTCCTGATGCATTAACAGAAAAGCCAAAAAAAGAAGAGCGGGAGGGCCTGCCGCCACTGGAGGGAGCAGAACATGGAAAAGTCGTAACCAGATTCCCCCCAGAACCAAACGGCTATCCCCACATAGGACATGCCAAAGCAGCCATAATTGATGAGGAATATGCAAAAATGTACGGTGGAAAGCTGATTCTGCGGTTTGATGATACAAATCCAGAGGCTGAAAGGCTAGAGTATTATGCTGCAATAAAGGTTGGATTGGACTGGCTTGAGGTAAAATTTGACAAAATAAAGAATACATCAGATGACATTGAAATCCTCTACAAAAAAGGCCTTGAGCTTCTAAATGGAAGTTTTGCATATGTATGCACCTGCAAACAGGAAACCATCTCAGCAAATAGAAGGGAGATGCGTGCTTGCAAGTGCAGTCTTGGCGACCTTGATCAGAATCTGGAGAGATGGGACAAGATGTTCTCAAAATACAAGCAAGGCGATGCAATTGTTAGATTCCGTGGAGACATGAAGTCTGAAAATACTGTAATGCGTGACCCTGTGATGTTTAGAATTATAGAGACAAAACACCCACTCCTTTCGGACAAGTACAGAGTCTGGCCAAGTTACGACTTTGCAGTGGCAATAGAAGACAGTCTTGATGGTATCACACATGCTTTTAGAACCAAAGAGTATGAGCTGAGAAACGAGCTATACTATGCAATTTTAGATGCATTGAAGATGAGAAGGCCACAGGTGTTGGAATTCTCAAGGCTTGGATTTGAGGGAATGCCGGTTTCCAAGAGGGTGCTTCGACCGTTAATTGAGGAGGGAAAGGTCTCAGGATATGATGACCCTCGCCTTCCAACACTTGAGGCATTAAGAAGACGCGGAATACGTCCTGAGGCAATACGCAAATTTGTGTTGTCTTTGGGTTTCACAAAAGCTGATACTCTGGCCCCCTTTGAGACGCTAGAGTCATTTAACCGAAAGATTGTTGACGCAACAAGCATCCGCCTACACATGGTAAAAAATCCAGCAGCCATAAAGGTTCGAGGCATGCCCACAAGCACAATCACCATGCCAAACCACCCAACAAAAGACATGGGAAAAAGGACAATAGAACTAGGTGAGGACTTTTATGTAGAACAAGAGGATCTCCAGAACCTCAAGACAGGAGACCTGCTCAGATTCATTGGTCTTGGCAATATCAGAATCACAAAACAGCACCCTCAGGCAGAAGGTGAGTATTCTGGGGAGGACCTAGTTGCCAATATTCCAAAGATTCACTGGGTTGTGCAAAAGACTGCCCAACAAATCAAGCTCCTCGTACCAAGTCAGCTATTCTTTGGTGAGCAGTTCAACGAAAAAAGCCTTGATGAGCTCAACGTTTTTAGTGAGCCGTATTACTCGGAGCTAAAAGAAGGAAATGAGATTCAGTTTGTTAGATTTGGATATTGTAGAAAGGACTCTATGCTTCAGGCAATTTTCACGCACAAGTGATCACATATGAAAATAGGTAGGTTTTTGATTTCAGGTAAAGAGACTTATGGTTTTGTAAAAGATGGCCGTATTGCTACAAAGGATGAGATGATAGCAAAGACCGGCATCCCGCTGCCCCTTAGCATCAAGGAGTTTCTTTTTGATGGTTGGTATGACGAGATCATTGCTCACAAACCAAATTTGGAATACAATACCAGTTTGGCGGATGCGACGATTTTGGCACCAATTCCTAATCCTCCAAAGATAATCTGTTTGGTCTACAACTATGTGGATCATGCACAAGAACAAAACCGTATTGCACCAACAGAACCGGTAATAGTACTCATTCCAAGAACCACACTCATTGGCACAAATTCGGAAATCATATGTCCTAGCTTTGTTAGACAGCTCGACTATGAGGTAGAGCTTGCAATCATTATTGGCAAGTCGTGTAAAAACATCTCAGAAAAAGACGTAATGGGCGCCATATTTGGCTATATGATATTCAATGATGTTTCTGCAAGAGACATCCAAGCACAGGACAAGCAGTTTGGTCGTGCAAAAGGATTTGATACGTTTGCCCCATGTGGACCATGGATTACAACCGCTGACGAGGTTTCAGATCCACAAAACCTAAGACTGACTACCAAGATAAACGGCCAGCTACGGCAAAACTCATCAACCTCAATGATGTTCCTAAAGATTCCCTCGATTGTTTCAAAGCTTAGTCAAGTAATGACTCTAGAAAAGGGAGACATCATTTCAACTGGAACGCCGGCAGGCGTGGTTCTAAACAATCCAAATGCTGCTTTCTTAAAAAGCGGGGATAAAATCGAAATGGAAATTGAAGGACTTGGCGAATTGAAAAACACCGTCAAGTTTGTATCGCAAAACTCTTAAGAATACAGAAACAAATTTTTCCATGGGCAAAATAATAGTTGGCAAGGTCTCTGACATTTCTGTAGGCAAGATGCAAAAGGTAACAATAGACGGCAGAGACATTCTTGTTGCAAACATTAACGGTAATTTCTATGCCTGCGATGATACATGTACTCATTCTGGTGCAAGCCTTGCAGAGGGAACGCTTGAAGGCAATATTGTTACTTGTGGTTGGCATGGTGCCAAGTTTAATTGTACTAGCGGTAAGCTTGAAAAATTTCCAGCAAAGATAAGGGATCTCAAGTCCTACAAGACGACAGTAGAGGCAGATAATGTTTTTGTTGAAGTCTAGGTGCACAGTGTGAACTACCCATCACTAATGTGATCGGTTTCCTGATTCAATGACTGTCCTTGCCTTGCCATACAAACGACAGGTAGTGGGACTGTCTCCACAGGCGTAACTTTCCTGCATCCCGCAGGTAGGCTTTCCATTCCCCTTTTGCGAATGTTTAGCGCCGCGTTGTGGTCGCGGCATATTTCCAGTCCACAAATACACATGTGGATTCTGTCTGCCAGGATCTTGACAATTGTTTTTCCACATCTGGAACACTCCTGGCTTGTTCCATGTGGTATCTTTTTTGTCACCAAGTAATTCTGGTATGATTCGTTGCAGATCATTACGCTTTAGTTCGTATCCTTCTTTGTATGCAAGCCTTGATTCTGCAACAAAATAGTTGTAGAGTTTTCTACAGGTATCTATGGATTCTTCTAATCGAAGTTGTTGCGTCTGTGTAGGGTACAACCGAAGTTTGTATGTATTCATCTCGATCTTTTCTATTTTGATCAGATGACAAGTGATTATAATACAGATGGTTATTATACAATAACCAGCTCTTCATCTAGCGTAGATTATATGGAGTCTCCTTTTCACAGTCTTTAAAACTAGTAATTACAATACAAAAATGAATTAGGCATGGCAGACAAAAAGGCGCAAAATCAGAAATCATTTGAGCTTGCACTACAGACACTAACGCAGATAGCGTCAAACCCCACAACCCCAAAAAACATTAAAAAAACCATCACCGACCTGATTACAAATCTCAAAAGTGATCAAGAACCAATGTCCATTCGTGCTGCCAATGCAATTAGCCAGCTTGATGACATCACACAAGACCCAAACATGCCATCGTATGTACGTGTGACGCTTTGGCAGGCAGTCTCAACGCTTGAAAACATTAGAGAGTAACACAAAGCGAATAAATTTCTCAAATCGTAAATTCTGATGTGAAAATAGAAGAATATCTTGCGACTTTGCCTTCCTCAATAATATCAGGTGAGGATGTCCAGCTTTTAGACGACTCGATTAGAGATATTTTCAAATTTGTCGGCCTTGGAAAAAACGATGTTTTTTACCATCTCGGATGTGGTACTGGCAATGGCCTTTTGATTGCCTCAGCGGAATTCAATGCTAAAAAATCAATCGGCATAGATAAAGACGAAACAAAGATCCAGCAGGCAAAACAACTCATCAATGAAAAGAATTTGCAAAATGTCGAGCTCAGATGTGAAGACATAATAAAATCAGATTTGTCTGATGCCACCGTTATTCTGTTTTGGTTTTCGGATACAAAAATAGTCGAAAAAATGTTTGCAAAGTTTTCTAAATTAAAGGCAGGAACCAAAATAGTTACAATCTTTGATCCACTACCAAGAGTTCTTCCAACAAAGGTAAGCTTTCCATACCTGCTTCACGAGCTTCCCTTTAGGGCAGCAAGGGATCTAAAAGAACAGCTTGTATCGATATTTGAAACCGAGTGTATCGATTTTACAACCGCTTGGGAATTTGCTGAAAGGTACACAAAAGCAATAGGCAATCCAGAAGCAGGAAACGACAGATTCCTTACAATTCTGCAGACAATGATGATTTGGATTAACGCAAGAAACCTAGGATTATCTTGTACTGAAGAGATTCCACCGGCAGTCAAAAGCTACATGGAGATCCTGCAGAACTTTTTCAATATCGAGGTAAGGCACCTACTCAAATGATTAGTCAACCTTTTATTTTGTTGTGAGTGAACTAGTTCTGTGAATGGTAGAATAAACATCAATGTATCGGCAACCGATTATGACAAGACAAGCAAGGAGATAACAAATACTCTAGGATTAGTAGAGGAGATGGTCCATGAGACAGAGGGATTTGTGGTTACCGATTCAGAGTTTGCCTTTGGATGGCATTTTTACGTAGTTTCTGTAAGAGAGGACCTTGTACAAAAGCTTGCAGACCAGATGGGTGCTGACTTTCAGAAGCTGAAAGGCAAGACCCTAGATAAAAAATTCCTTTCATGGCTTGGCCAAAAAATGCAACAAAAAAATCTCAAAGTCAAATTTGCAATAAAAGAAGAGATGGAATCAAGCAAGTACGGAATTTTTTAGGCACTTGGTTGTAGCAAAATTTTTAGGTTTTCTGACTTGGCTGCCTCTTTGAATGCGTTGTGATAGTTATCTAATGTATAAAGACCACTAACCAAATCATCTACTAAGACAAGACCAGACGCTAGTGCGTTGATGGCAGGCCTAAATGGGCCGCATCTCGAACCCACAAATGTCACCTCATTTACTATGGTGGCTGTGAGATCAAGCTTGTTTTTTGATGCAATTGTTGATTTTAAGACTACAGTACCGCGTGGTTTTACCAATCTCATCGTATCCAAAAATCCAGTTTCGTTTCCTGTTGCCTCTACTACCACATCAAATGTATGCTCATCTTCTTGATGTATTGCAGTCCTCGTTTGTATGCCGATTTTTTGTAGTCTTTTTAGCTTGTTCTCGTGTCTTCCAAAGCAGACAAGGTTTGGATGATTTAACTTCAGTACTCGAGCAATAAGCTGCGCAAGTCTTCCATCGCCAATAATTGCAATTTTCTTATTTGGTTCAATTCGTAATTGTTCTTCTATCTCAAATGCTGCTGCAAGCGGCTCTACAAAAACGGCTTGTCTATCTGTGATTGAATCTGGGATCAGGTGGAGATTCTTTTTTGGTAGTGATAAAAATTCCGCAAATGCCCCATCCCTGTTTACAATTCCTAAAACGGTTCTGTTCGGACAATGTCTTTCAAGCCCACTTGTGCAATAGTTGCATTCTCCACAGCCAGCGTTAATTTCGCCAACTACTCTTTTTCCCACCAAATTGGGATCATCGGATTCTTCTACAACGCCGACAAACTCGTGGCCTAACACACCGTTAAATGATGCATAACCTTGGAGTATTTCAAGATCGGTTCCACAGATTCCGGCAAGTCTTACTCTAACCAGAGTTTCGCCTTTTTTTGGGATTGGATAATCCTTTACGAGCTCAAGGTTCTTTCCATCAAAATGTAGTGCCTTCATTGCTTTTTTGCTATTTTTTATCTAATTTGAAGTCTGTCTTGAAGTGTGGTTTGTCTAATTTGTGAATCTAGTTGCGATTTACCAGCTTTTTACCGAATTTTACTATAACGATTGCTGGGACAACAAAGTACATTCCAATGTTTAGTAATATGATACCAATTCCGTATCCTAGCATTTCCTGCTCAGAGTCGATATCGACATAGTTTAGTATCGACAGAGTCGAAAGCATTGGGGTTATCGCTGTCTTGACAATCTCTTTGAATGCTGGATTTTGTCTTTCCAAGTCTGCGACAGCTGGACTAAATGAATAGTAAACGTTGTTAAATGTACTCATGAATATCACTCCGGATCCTCTGTCCAGCAACACATTATCTCTGACTTCTCTTAACAACTGTACCTGTGGTGCAAGCTCTGAATCAAATGCTGCTGTGGCAATCAGACAACCGCCTCCCTCTGTAGTATCTTCCGTAGGTTGTTGTGGCTGTTCTTCCATGGTTTCGACAGAGAGAGATTGTCCATTGTAGGTAACTCTTTCCAAACCTTTCAAGCCAAGCTGAGTTACTTCAGCAGGAATTGGTACGTACAATAACTCTGGAGAATATTTTTGACCATCGGTAATCATCCATTTTATGAGATTAACCGTTTCCATTGCATGCTCTTTGCTATTCGTGGCTGCATCCAAGTTCTGATGTAAGAGAATGTATGTGAAACTTGTTATTGGATACGAATTCGGTCCAGGTGAGTTGTTAATGGTAACTCCTTCCCAGCTTTGATGAGCAGCAGGTAATTTTGGCGAGGCACCAGCTGCTGCAGCAGACAATGTATCTAATGTTGGCTCTACAAATGCAGCCCCATCAGCATTTTGAACAAAGGCATATGACATTTCATTTTGGAACGCATATGCCAACTCTACATACCCTATCGAATAAGGAGTCGTCCTAACTGTGGTGGCAACACCCTCATTTCCTGCTGCGCCTACTCCTGCCGGCCAAGCAACACTTTTGCCAAAACCAATTTGATCACTCCAATCTTGGCTTACAATACTAAGATATTCGGTAAATGCGTAGGTTGTACCTGAACCATCTGAGCGATGTACCACCAGAATGTCTTTATCTGGTAAAGGAAGATCGGCGTTATTTTGTTGAATTTGAGGATCGTTCCATTTTGTTATTTTACCCTGAAATATGTCAGCAACCTGTTGACCTGTCAGCTTTAAACCACTTTGTGGAACTTCTGGGAGAGTATATGATACTGTGATGCCACCTATTGCCTCTGGAATGTGCATCGAATCTGGTGCTAGTTCTAGTTCACTAGCAGTCAAGGGAGCGTCAGAAGCAGCAAAATTGACGGTTTTTTCAATATGTTGTTTTACTCCACCTCCACTGCCTATCGACTGGTAGTTTAAAGTGATATTAGGATGTTCTTCGTTGTATTTTACCCTCCACAGATCAATTAATGGAAATGGAAATGTTGCACCTGCGCCTGTTATGGTGTATTGATTTTGTGCAATAGCAGCCTGAGAAACAAGCGATGTAAGAAGAATGGTAAGGATTGTAGCTGCGATGATTTTCATATAAAATCCAAGCCTGAGCTGAACTATATTTGCGGAACTACCATAGTTTACCAAAACAATGGAAACTATATAGAAAATCTGCGATCTGCAATTTTTTGCAAAAAACTTCTATCGCTACATAGAATTTTTCGTAAAAACATAGATCATCAATTATAACCTAGATTTTATTGCGAACTCGATTCGAGATTAGACCAGAGAAATTGCAACATAAAAGTATGTAGGCCCTCGAGGGACCTCATCAATTTAGTTTGATTCCCCCAAGTTTTATG
>CAZLSK010000047.1:0-10222 GCA_964562075.1 uncultured Candidatus Nitrosotenuis sp. | reverse complement strand
AGAATTTACCGAAAAAATTGAATTTTTAGTTACCCTGAATAGTTTGCACTGAACGGATTGATAAAAAATTTGTCACAGAACCTCTCAGATTCTAAATTCAACAATCAAGCGGCTTCAGATTAATCTGCCCGATCAAAACACAGTCACACTAGATCAGCTGCAGACTAATCTGCGGATTTAATTAGCTGAGCGTTTAGATTTTTTTGTGACACTATTTTGCGCTTGCCAATATCAAAACTTTTTGAGGCGTCGTAGCTAGTCATATGGTGATAGAAAATGACGATCGGCGTTGTGATTGGTGAATCAAGACCTACCACTGTGACTGCACAGACCTTACGACCCCTTTCTGTCGGCGAATATGTCGTTATAGACTCATCAGATGGAAAACTACTCGGTTTAGTTGAGCGCTCCTTTGTGCAAAGTGCTGCACTCACTGACATTCATAACTTTGATGAGGCAATAGAAAGCAAAGAGATTGCAGACATAAACTCGCGCGACAAAAGCTTTACCGCAAAGATCACAATTCTTGGATATCTATCGGATCTGCAAAAAAATCGCGTCGTTCTGCCATCAATTCCGCCCATTCCTGGAACCGCGGTATTGGATGCAACAAAAGATGATCTCGGTACAATTTTTGCTCCGCAAAACGACGAGTGGGCAAAGATCGGCTTGCTTTTGAGAAATCCCCAAATTGAGACCAAGGTCAACCTCAACAAAATGGTCTCACGCCATCTTGGAATCCTTGCCATGACAGGCATGGGAAAGAGTAACCTCGTTTCACTTTTAGCAAAACAGATTGGTGCTCGTGATGGCACGTTGATAATATTTGACTACCATAATGATTACTCTGACCTGCATATTTCTGGAATTAACATTATTGACGCAAAGATTAACCCCCGGCTCTTGGATGCAAACACGCTTGCCGACGTACTCGAAATTCGTGAAAACGCAGATGTGCAGCAGAGAATCCTACGCCTTGCCTTCACTCCAGATGTAAAGGAGGCCAAGAATTTCTGGGATGCCCTTGATCACAGCGTTGCCATGATTGGAGCAAATCCTGATAGAAAGGACGACAGACACTCAGCAGATAGGGTTCAAGATAAAATCGACGATGCGAGGCATCGCTTTTCAGACGTTTTGGATCCAGACATCATGGATCCACTTGCTCTGATCAAAGAGGGCAGAGTCAATGTACTGAATGTTTCTGAGCTGAGTGAAAGGCAGGCAAATGTTGCACTCGCATATTACTTTCAAGAATTACTAAACGACCGAAAGGCAGCCCTACTGGCAAAAAACGCAAAAACCAACTCCACAAAACGCTACAGATTCGATGCACCAATTTTTGTAATTGTTGAAGAGGCACACGTCTTTATTCCAAAAGGTGAGGAGACGCACACGAAGTACTGGGCCGCAAAGATTGCACGAGAAGGAAGAAAGTTTGGACTTGGACTTTGTATAGTGTCGCAAAGGCCAAGAAACATAGACCCAAATGTTCTCTCACAGATGGGTTCGCTTGCGATAATGAAGATAGTCCAAGAAGATGACCAGCACCAAATTGCATCGGCTGCCGAGTCGATAAGCAAGGACCTGATCTTGCAGCTCACATCCCTTAATGTTGGTGATGCGGTGCTTGTGGGGCAGTATGTTAACCTCCCTGCAATCGTGCATATCGAGGAGGTAAAGGACAAGACAGTTGGTTCTGACAAAAACGCAGTAGCAGAATGGAGACATGCCAAAAAGCTTGAGAAAATAGCAACTGAATCGACACAAGGATTGATCCAAAAAGATCTGCTTTTAGATTAAAGATGTTATTTTCTCACATTTCTGACACACATCTTGGACTTGCACAGTACGGATTAGAGGAAAGAGAAAACGATGTTTATGATTCCTTCAATGAGGCAATCGACGTCTCTATTTCAGACCATGTAGATTTTGTCGTTTTTGCAGGTGACATATTTCATGTCCCCAATCCAAGTGGCACCCCGATTATTCAAATGGCAAATGCGCTACGACGCCTAAAGGAAAACAACATAGACTCGTTTTTTATTTTGGGTGAGCACGATATCTCCAGAATTCGCTCAACGCCTATTCCATACGTGTACCATAACCTAAGATTTTCAAGCTACATTGGTCAGGGCCAACCTCTTGCCTACAAGGGCATCCTTTTAGCAGGATTTGATAAGATACGAAAAAACGAGATTCCAAGCTTTGCAGAAAAATTCGCCCTAGTCGACAAGGCAGTAAAGGAGCACACAGGCCACAAAATTCTTGTCATGCATCAAGGAATCACTGAAGCAAACCCCTTTGCGGCAGAGCTGAGCTCGTCCGATCTCCCAAAAAACTTTACCTATTATGCCATGGGGCATCTCCACGACAGATTTGAAAAGCGTTTTTCACATCTTGGAGGACCTCTTGTGTACCCGGGTTCAATTGAGATGACAACAAGTGAGGGGATAAAAGAAAAGGAAAAAGGATTTTACGAAGTTGACATTTCTTTACGGGAACCGAATCCAAACTGGGTAAAGCTTTCCACAAGACCACAACTCTCCGCACAAGCCGAATTGGAGAACCTAACAACTACCATCGACGAAATACTTGAAAAAATATCACCATACACAAAAAAACCGATTGTGGAGCTTAAAATTTCTGGCAACGATATCAGAGCTGAGATTGTACAGTCACAAATTAACCGCCTTGCCCCCCACACCCTGCATCGCGTCTGGAAACCACTCCAAAGAGATGAAAGCGACTCATCGGTGCTGATAAACAGACCTGCAAGCATTGACGAGGAATTGTTCAGGTTTGCAACAAGCTATCTTGGATCGGAAAAACTTGCAAGCTTTGCCATAAGGGAATTGCTGCCAGTACTTGCGGCAAACAAATTCGATGAATCCACTCGCATAGTCGAGGAAAATTTTGAACATTTCAAGAGGTCAAAGACATGATTACATCAGTTGAGCTTGGAAATTTTATCTCACATTCGGAAACAAAGCTTGACTTTGAGAGCGGTGTAACCGTCTTTGTTGGTCAAAATGGCGCCGGCAAATCAAGCATAATTGATGCAATAACATTTGCGCTCTTTGGAAAGCACACAAGAAAATCAAACAAGAGCCTCATCAGGCGTGGGACGAGCCAGGCATACGCCAAAATCAATTTTTCAGCAGGCGGCAAAAATTACTTAGCGACAAGAAAAATAGATGCAAAAGGAACACTTTCTGCACAGTTTTATGAGATTAAGGATGGTCAACAGCTTCCACTTGCAAGTGGTGAGCGCAAACAATTTGGCGAGTCGATGACAGAACATGTAATATCAAAATTAGGACTTGATTTTGAGAAACTAAAGATAGCGTCAATCGTACAACAAGGTGAGCTTGGTGCAATAATTAAAGCAAGACCAAAAGAATTCAAGGAGTTACTCAACGCGATAATTGGAATCGACCAGCTAGATGTGGCATCAGAAAATCTCAAAGTAGTCAAAAATAATTTTAGACAATCAATACAGCAAAGACTAGGCTATGACGACACAGACATAGACATACTCAAAAAAGAACTAAAACAAATAGAACAAGAAAGCAAAGAGGTATTACCGCAACAAGAAGAGCTGCAAAAAAGAAAAGAGCTGCAGGAAAAGGAACTGACAACACTTGAACAAAAAATAAAGATGGGTTCCCAAAAAGAAGCAATACTTGAGCAGGTAGAACAAAGAAAACAAGAGTTGCGAAAATATGTAAAGGATGCAATTACTTCAATAAAAAACGAGATCATAGAGAATGAACGAAAAATAGCAGAGTGCCATGGGTGCTTTGAGATGGCAGCTAAGAGAATGGAGCTTGAATCAACCCTCCAGAATATAGAGAATGAGATAGAAAATATTACAAAAAAAATTTTAGAACTTGAAAAGCAGCAAGCAGTATTGCAAGAACATCATGAGCTTGCAAAAAAATTACAGCTGCACGATGGCAGATGCCCAGTCTGTGATTCCAAAGTAAATCAACTAACTCCGCTCTTTCAAATAGAACACATCACATCAGAGCGGCAAAAAATAACTCGTGACCTCTCAGCGCTCTTCTCAAAAAGACAGCAAGCACTCAAAGAAAAAAACGAGTTGTCTTTGAGGCTCCAGAAAGCCCGTGATGCACAAACCATTCTTAGGGCGCATGCAATACAACGCCCAGAACAGCTTGACGCATTGAGGAGCCAAGTCGAGGCACGCCGAGCCCAGATTCAAAATACCCCAACTGCAGAAGGTCCAGTTATTCTTACCCAAGCTGCTTCCATTGATTCGCATGCTAAGCTACTCTATGAGTCAATTGAAGAGATGCAAAAGGAGATTTCCGATTTTGATCAGAGCACATTTAACAAGCTAAAACTAGAACGTGAACAAAAACGCAAAGAGATTAGCCGAATCGATCAACAATATGGTGCAATTACAGAAAAGATAAAACATGCAAGCCAAAGAATTGAAAAGATCAACTCTATTCTTTGTGAACTTGATCTTGTTAGAGACTATCTTGAACATCTGGACGGCATTCAAGCTAATGTTTACGGAAGGGATGGCCCTGTTGCCACAAGCCTCCGATCGTGGGCACTATCAACAATATCGGCAAAGTCATCCGAGTACCTTGAGATGTTAAACACAAAGATTCACAGAATTTCACTGGCAGAAAAAACTCGTGATGTTACAATCACGTGTTATTCAAAAAATGCAGCAGTTGATATTGACTCACTCTCAGGCGGTGAGCAGGTAACTGTTGCGCTTGCACTCAGACTTGGGATGGCACACCTCCTAGGTGCATCAAATCTTAATTTTGTCATACTCGATGAGCCCACTACACATCTTGACGCTGAAAGAAGAAGAGCGTTGGTAAGGGTCATCTCGCAGCTCTCAGAGATTTCAGACAACACCTCAGGCCCATTGCAGTTCATCATAATTACACACGATTCTGAGATTTTTGAAGACTCTACTGTGGAAAGGATCTACAGATTTGAGGCAAGTCCAACCGGAACGGTAGTGACGCCTCTTTAACCGCCTGTGAGCTTGGCAAACTTTTCATTCTTGCTAATCTTTTCCATGAACTGAATGTTTGATAGTGCAACGATTGCAGACTCGACTACTGGTATGCTTGGGTCCTTGAGTGCTGCTTCAAGGGTCTCTTTTGCTTCCCTTGCTCCTACTACGCCAAGTGCAATTGCAGCCTCGTGCCTAACAAACATGCTAGGATCGTTTTTTGTTGCCTCTTCTAAGGGTTTTATTGCACTACGGTATCCCATCTGACCAAGTGAAAAGGCCGCTTCGTGGCGCACAAGCTCGTTTGGATCATTTTTTAGTACCCTTGCCACATGTGGCACTTTGTCCTCACCTCCAAAATCTACAAGGATACAAGTAGCTCTTGTTCTGACCACATAGTCATTGTGATCGAGTAGCTTTACAAAATAATCCGTATCCTTTTTTTCGTATCTTTCTTCCATTTCTGCAAACAAATCAAGTCTTTTTTGAGGAACCGCATCCATTCTGATCAGCAGAAAATTCCGCGATTATTTATTCAACACGATCACGATTTATAATGACCGCAAAGCAATCAACGCTGTTGATGGTAAAGATAGGGCAAAAGGCACCAAACCTTTCAGTCTCAAAGTGGGTGCAAGGAATGCCAACTAACATTGATCAGGAAAAAGACCACATTGTTTTAGTCGAAGTGTTTCAGGTAAACTGCCCAGGCTGCTTTTTGTATGGTATTCCAGAGGCGATCAACATTTACAACAAGTACCGTGAAGAGGGCGTACGGGTTTTAGGAGTTGCAACTGCCTTTGAGGATTTTGACAAAAACACACTTGAAAATTTGGAGCTCTTAGTAAAGACTGGTCAGGTGATTGGCGAAACAAAAAAGGCGCTAATACAATACGGCAAGATTGCAGATAGCGACAAGCTTCCCTACAAGATTCCGTTTCCGCTTGGGATGGACATACTTGTTAAAGAGAGTGGCCAGCCAAGCAAAGAAAAGATGATTGATTTTATCAAAAGCCAAATTCCTGACTTTGATTCTCAACCAGAAGACTATAAAAAAGAGATTCTTGCACGCGTCGAATATTACTTCAAATCAAAAGAGTATTCCGCAGAGACATTTGAAAAATACGCCCTTCGTGGCACTCCCTCATCAATTCTCATAGACAGAAACGGCATATTGCGGGATGTCTCGTTTGGCCAGATGGGCCACCTAGAGACGATGATTCAAGAGCTCTTAAACGAATAAGAACTATTACAGCGCTTAAGATTCCTTTAGTTTACATTTGAATTCGACAATCTCTACTTTTTCGTTTGTTGGATCCTTGGTTATTGTTGGGTAAAAGTTCGGTGCATTCTTTAGAGATTCCCTGTCGGTCTCGTCAGTTGCTTGCGCCTCTGTAATTGTAATCGCAGCAACTACCAACATCGCAGCAAGTATCAGATGTGCTTTCATATGACACAACAAGTTGGCATGTCATTAAAGAATATGGAATTATTTTGCAGGTTCCTGTTCCATTTTGGCATCTTTTGCGCCTAAATCAGCGTATGATTAAGACTTGGATTTTCTTTTTACATAAAATGCGACAGTACTTCCAATCCCAATTGCAATTACAATTCCTGCAACAGCTGCAACGATAGTAAGCTGATCAAACTTTTGATTCGTTTCAGCGCTTGGTTCTGGTGTCAATTCCTTTGTTTTCACATAATCACTTGTTACTTCCAAGACATGTGTACCATTTCCTGCAAACTCTAGTGTGACAAAGGTGATTCTGTCGTTTTGGAGTGTTTTTGGCATCACTTCTTTCCCATCAAGATAAAAGTGAATTACCCCCTTTGTGATGTTTTGTGGTATTTGAAGCTCGCCTATATTGTTCTCAAGACTGCTCTTGATATCAAAGACAAGATTGTTGTCCTCAAAGTGGATTCTTTGTATGTCATAGTTTGAGACAGATTCTATAACAAAGGTCTTGCCATCCACTACAACATCAAAGTTTTTCTTAAGACCCATCATATCAGAGATGGGTTGAGCAAAAGCTGGTGCTACAATTAGAGGAATTAGCAAAAATAGAATTTTCAATTTATGCTGGAATAACCCGTTTTCTTAGCTCTTTGTCTTTTGCTATCCTTGGATGAGCTGGGTCTGCCAAGAGCACTTCAAACCAATAATGAAATCCATCCTTGTACAAAAAATACGAGCCAAGCAACTTCAAATTCTTGTATTTTTCCAGGGTTCTTTTTTCTGCCACCTGTTGCATGTTGACTTCCGCCTTCATCCTTGTGACGCCAAGGTGCTTTTGTCGCCTTCCCGCCACAGGTCTCTGCCTTCTCATGCCGCCGGTTCCAACACGCACTCGGATCACAACCATTCCCTGTTTTGCCTTGTATCCAAGCCTTCTTGCCTTTACTGTTCTGCTTGGTTTGTCAATTCTGGTAAATGCGGCATCCTTTC
Organism: uncultured Candidatus Nitrosotenuis sp.; assembly: GCA_964562075.1. GTDB lineage: Archaea > Thermoproteota > Nitrososphaeria > Nitrososphaerales > Nitrosopumilaceae > Nitrosotenuis. The sequence goes on along the minus strand of CAZLSK010000047.1, from coordinate 2,768 downwards.
TCCATTGGATGGCTCGTTTTCTTATCTCAGGCGAGTTTTCCTGCCATAACTTGAGCCATGTTGTATCTTGACGAGTAAGCATTACTCGGCAATATTTTCTCCCCCTTAATATCTCAAACCCCAAGTGCCAAACAGAATCAGCAACTGTTTAGGTAGCTGTAAAGATCGGATGTCTGCCAGAGTCAGAATTCTCCTAGGTTTTTCACTGGCAGGAGTTTCAAATTGAAACTCGTTTGGGTAGGATATTCTTACATCATAAAGGTTTCTGAACCTTGTGTGTTTTTTTTAAACGACAGACAAATCATATCATATGGCAGACAAGCCCTTACATGGTCGAAAAATTTCTAAACCGAAGGAACACTGATGATGAGGAAGAACAGCAACACATTACAGAGCGAGGACCAGACTTGGATGATTCAACCGATTCAATTGATCCAATGCAGGTCACTGCCAGAACAATTGTGTTTAGCAAAGAGCTTGGCAACGCTCCAAAAGATGCGGTAATAAAGGAAAAATCTGAGAAATTCAAAGACCAAATAAACAACACAAATCAGTATCTCAAATTTATCAATGCACATCTTGAGGTAAACAAGGTAAAGGTAGAAAAGATAAAGGAAGCTGAGAGGCGATTCAAAGAAGAACTGGAGTCGCTGCAAAACAATCCAATCAAGCCACGCGCAGAGCTTGACAAGGTAAACTACAAGTATATCACAGAAAACGACACCAAGTCTCTCTTAGGACATTTGGAAACAGAACGTCAAATACTAAAGGAAAAACTATCATACCAAGAAGAGCAAATCGAAAAGACAAGACAGCAGATACAGCAAAAAGATGAACAGATAATCCAGATAAAAAACGAGCTTGATAATATCAGCAAAAAGAAGCCACAGTTAAACGAGGATCCTATTGCAGTGATAAAAGATGAGCTTGCAAAGCTTGGAATAAAAGGCGACTCGGCAAGAATATTAGAGGCAGTGAATTCGCTTTCAAGTTTGCTCAACTCTAAAAAATAATCTTGGCCAAAATCTAGGAACGTTTTTTTGTAGTAACATTTGTGCCGACATTATGAGGTATGTAATGCTTGTTTTGCTGGCAGTAGGAATTTTGTTTTACACTACTCAAGCATTTGGTTCTGCCACTGTTCAAATCAGCACAAGCAAGCAGACGTACAATTACGGCGATTATCTTTCTGTTACTATCAAGGTATCTGAGATAACTGGAAGCGATGGAGTCATGTATATCATTGATGCAAACGGAACAAAAAGCACGTCCATTCCAATCAAGATAAGAGACAAAACAACTACAATTATTGCACAAAGTCCATTTGATGCGTTGTTGTTCAAAGAAGGAAAATACAAAATCCAGCTGGATTATGATGGAACGAAATCGTTTACGGAGTTTGATCTTGTTGATGCTGGAAACATAGTCATGCCTCTTGGTAGCAATGTGATAGTACCGCAGTGGACAAGCGGTACAATTTCTGATTATAGTCTTCTCAAGTTTCTTGTTGATAATGACGCAGTTTCACTCCCTTATGGGCAGACCATAAAAGAAAGTGCAAAGATTCCTTCGTGGTACAAGAGAAATGCTGTTTGGTGGAGTGAACAAAAAATCTCTGATTCGGAATTTTTGGCAGGGTTGCAGTACCTACTGGACAAAAGAATTATCGGCACTAGATTTTAGCATTAGTCTTTTTTCTGCTTGCTCGTCCAATCGCCCACAGAATAATCATTACTATGAATGCGATGATAAATGCAGCAATCGCAGGTGCTACAAGATCGAATGCCATACCACGACTGGAGGTGGTTGGTGCCTCCTCAAGGACGCATTGCCCATCCACAAATACGGTTCCCGGACCACACCTTTTATCTAGTACACACACGCCATCTTGCAGTACAGTTCCAGGACCGCACTGTGTTTCTGGTTCTTCTGGCACCTCCTCTGGTGTTTCTTCAGGAACTTCCTCTACAGGTTCTTCTGGTTGCTCTTCTAGCACACACACGCCATCTTGCAGTACAGTTCCAGGACCGCACTGTGTTTCTGGTTCTTCTGGCACCTCCTCTGGTGTTTCTTCAGGAACTTCTTCTACAGGTTCTTCGATTTCTTCTGGAGTTTCCTCAGCGGTTCCAAAGCCTGTTGCCCCAAGAGAAATTATATCAAGTGAATTGGTTCCAGACGGCACGGTGATTGCTAGGACTCTGGTAGAATCCGTCTTTTCCTCTTCAAATGGTACGTCAATTCCATCTGCCAGTACTAAGAACTCATCATCTTCTCCGTCTGTCTGTGAATCAAGAAAGTTTCGCTCAAGTGTGATTTCGAGGTTTCCTTCAATATCTTCTGTCGTAACGAAAATTGTCAATGTGCCACTTGATGTATCTGCTTCCATTTCATCAACGGTTAGCCCTGTTGCATCATAGCTTACCTCAAAAGTTGTGCCATCCACATCCACTTGTGCAGTTCCCTCTTCAGCAAAGGCAGTGCCTGGCAGAATAACGCTTAAAGCAAGTAACGCAAAAACAAGAATTGGTTTCAACTAGATTACGCCTCGCAAAATCTGTATTATCTTTTCTGCTATAACATTTGCGGCTAAAGACTGAGCTTCTTTTGTCTGGGCACCAATGTGAGGCGTGCATATTACGTTTGGAAGTGTCGCAAGCTTGTTTCCAATTGCGGGCTCTTTTTCGAACACGTCCATGGCTGCACCACCAAGGTTTCCTGACTTTAGAGCGTCGTATAAGGCATCTTCATCAATTGTGCCACCTCTTGAG
>CAZLSK010000046.1:6482-10300 GCA_964562075.1 uncultured Candidatus Nitrosotenuis sp. | reverse complement strand
ATGACACTGCCTTGCCAAACATGTCTATCCACCAATGTATGTAGTTGTTTCCAATCTTCATGGCATCAACAATCATGTCGGCTTGGAATTTTTTGTAGTTAGCGTAAATGTCCAGAAACTCGATGGTACTATCGACGCCACTTTCGTATAGGCGTCCATACGCATTGACAAGCTTTTGATCAATTCCGAGTCTGTCAAAGTACTGTTTTTGCCAAATATAGCAAGTGCCAAACAAGTTGTCAATGCAATGAAGATATTCAGTATGAACCTGACTGAACGCTTGTAGGTATATCGGAGTCTGAAATTCCATTTTTGTAACTAGGCGATGTACGCTCTGCCTCCATACGTCGCAAACAGAGGAATATTCCTTTGCTGATTGTCTATTTTCAGCAACTTCGGACAGGCCTTCCCATTCCGACTTGACTGACTCTTGTGTTGGCGCATTGCCTATCTGCATAAAGTCATATGCGCATGACAATAGATAATGGGCAGTTTGTCCAAACCGGACAAACCACACGCATAAATTGGGAAAATTGATAGATTACGCCTCTACAAAAACAACCGTTGACAATACTGACAGAAATAAAATGTGTTCAAAAGGACGGCGAGTTCGTGGTAGGAGTTGTTGGCGTGGGTTCCGAGTCTCCAACAGATACACAAAAAGAGATCAGACTCTTGGCATCCGACGCCATAAGAGGGCCGATAGAATGGAACCATCAAACACATGGACGCTTGCTTATCCACAAACAAAGAATCATGAACATTCCTTGTTGGTATTGTGAGGATCCGACAAAACCAGATCACAACATTTTAGAAGATTATCCAGAGTGCTCTGAAAACTCTTAGTTCAGGTAAAGGCCTGCTTCGCGTTTTGCCTCATCGCGTATTACTCGGACCGCATACCAGATTCCCATCTTTACAAAGACACTTGCCACAAGCCTCACAATCGGATTGAAATGAGATGTACCATACCAGATCCATTTTGATACCGTCTTTGCGTTGAGAAGCCAGCACCTAAAGTACAGCTCCCACTGAGCCTTTGACATTTTCTGCGCAGTTATGGTGTTTTCCGGATTGTGATAATCCGTGTACAAAAGCGGTGCAACGATTGTTGCCATTCCATCAAGCTTTTTGACAAGCTCGATTGTTTCGCGTACATCATCGTCGTCTTCGCCTGGCAGACCAACTACACATGTGTTTGCAGCAAAGTAATAGTTGTCATTTAGAAGCTTTATTCCATCGTAAACTACCTTTGACCACTCTTCAGGAGAAAACGGCTTTACCTTCCAAGGCATGTGCTTTCGAATCATCCTTGCAGAGCCCGTCTCAAGTCCTGTCTGGATCCCGTTCCATCTATCGGGACCAAAGTTGTTTATCTCCGACATCTTTCTGATACATTCTGGCTCTGCACAAGCAGATGAAAACGTCAGGTGAATCGTGCCGACATAATTTACATTTGGTAAAGATTTCATTTCTCTAAAGAGTTCAATTATTGCATCCTTGTTTGGCCTCATCTCGCGGTTGTCAAGACCATACAGCAAAATCTCTTCTGATTGCAACCAGACACTTGTAATTCCGTACTTGAGGTTTACCATGGCCTCTTTTTTTAGCCGCTCAATTGGAAAGTCGCGTTTTTTTCTCATGTTTGGGTCGCAAAAATCACAACCCCTACCGCATCCTCTCATCGCCTCAATCACACCATTGCAGGATGGTGCATGCAAAAGTGGGATGTTGTGTATCTTGTCGGTATGGGTATAGATAACATCCTGCGCAAAGCCACCCATGATGTCGTGGTAAATGTCGACAATTTTGTCGTCGGCTTCGCCTACAACTACGTGGTCTATTCCGTATTCGTCTCGGAGCTTTTTATCAAAGGTCAGCTGCCATGCACCGCTTCCTCCGACGACAACCTTGAATCCGTATTTTTCTTTGAGCCTCTTGACGGACTTGCAGATCTGCTTAAAGCTTATCCGGTTAATCGGAGTCAGCGTTCCCTGCGTCGTAGCTGATGGTACAGGTCCTATCCCCATGGCATCCATTGTGTTGATTCCAACTACCTTGGTGTCCTTACCTATTGCCTTGTGGATGTGGTCTGGATGCGCAACTAGAAGATCATTTTTATCAAATCCATCTCTTAGCCCACCCTCTATTCGTCGAAGACCGAGTGGTGCGGCAAACGCCTCCCCGGTACTTCGATTAAACTCTACAGATGGGCAAAAGACCTCCTTGTAAATGAGGGGGTTTATCTTTTCTGCAGGAAAACAGGCAATAAAGCCATAAAGCATGTTGTCTCGGTAGTGTGACATCAAAGACCTGTCGGCTGAGAGAACAAACGGCTTGCCAGCCATGAATAACTACAGGCGGAACGAAATTAAAAAAATTCCTTTATCAACACTTTACGAGTCATGATCACGATTAAATAGCTGAAATCTTGGGCAGCTTTCCGTTATCCTACGTACTCTATTGATATCAACGTGAACTATTATGGCGAAGTTTAACAAAAAACGTTTCAAAATATCTCCATGCTGGGCGCATTAAACTTTGAACAGACAAGATTGTTATCAAAATTCTGTGATGGAATTCTATTACTGGATGAGCACATTGTGTTTGTTTCAGTGTTGAGCAGGCATGGCAGACAGCTCGAATCCAAGTCCAAGGGAGATTCTGCGTTTATGAGTCTGACAAGACATGAGCTGGAGCACGTCTACATGCAGCGAATGCTGCAAACACAAATGATAAAGGACTTTGATGACAAGTTGGGCAAATTCGATGCAGCAATAATTGAGCGAGAGTTTTGCGTTGAGGGAATCTTTCCATTCTACGACGGCATGATCTTAGTTGTGTCAAGTCCAAATGACAATGTCAAAGAAGTTGGCAAAAAGATAACAAAATCAATTAAAGACTTTAATTTTGAAATAGCAAAGGCAAGTGTCTCCTGCTAAATTGATACTTCGTCGCCTCTAGATTTACTGAATGACGCTGTAAGTTGGAATCTTTTTTATGGCAGTATCAAATTCGGATACCAAAATGACATGAAGGGCCAGGTCAAAATATCTGATGTATCTGTCATCAATTGATACGCCATTGTTTTTTAATTTACAAAATAAAATAAAAGAATGCCATAAATAAAATTCGTAGCCTAGGTTGCACTACGTTTCCTACCTAGCGATTTTAGAAACCTGCCAAAAACTTTGTGAATCTGTAGGATCTTGTTCATTTTATCTGCGACTCTTCCTGGTGAAGTGCTTTGATGACTGTAGAGATGCATTTGATATAGAAAGCCTCGGTCGCAGGGCTTGTTTTTTGCAGCCTCATGATATGGATAGCATGAATTTCGTATTAAGAAAAAGGACAATAGATTTCAGATTTTTCGGATCAGTACGGGATCAAAACTACGATCAATTTGTTGATCATAGGATAAGAAATCAAGTCTTGCATCAGTATCTCACTATGAAGTTTTTCAAAAAAAAGTAACACAAAAAAGATACATCCTTCTACTAATTACATGAGAGTAAGAGTGTGTGCATCAACACTTGTTATTGCAGCGATACTTTTTGTGGGGTTTGCAGATGCAAGTACTACAGTTCCTGGTCACCAGAAGGACAAATATGATTCAGATGGAAACGGAATCCCCGACAGAGGAGTGGTGGTAAATGGTCATTATACTTCCGTTTATGCTTACGATACTAATTATTACTGGGACCTTGGCGATGGTAGGATATTTGGCACGGTTGACAGCATAGACGAGCTTGATCCACAAACGCTTACAAGATGCGATTACATCATAAATTATAGAGGAAGCTTCGAAAACGATCCCT
>CAZLSK010000046.1:0-6472 GCA_964562075.1 uncultured Candidatus Nitrosotenuis sp. | reverse complement strand
CTTTCTTGATTCTGGATGGATTCAAAATCTCATAAATTGTAGCGGCATTGATGACAATGGGCAGTATAACTACCTGATTGTGCACAAAACGGATCCAAGATACACTGGCAATCCCGAGTGGGCAATCTGGGGTGAATGGGAATTCCACGTACTTACGGTATCTGGTGTGGGAAACTTGGTTCGACCAATGACCCACCACGGCTAATTCAAATTTCTGCAATCTTGCTTGTGGAGCTAAAAATACATAGTGCAAATCATATCAGATAAAAAGGAAGAATAGAGCTTTGGTTGAAAGTAATTATGACATACTTGGAATAAAGCAGGGTGCCTCAGAAAAAGAGATCCGCGCTGCATTCAGAAGGCTTGTCCTGGATCATCATTCCGACAGAGGAGGGGACGAGGAAAAGATCAAAAAAATAATCCAGGCCTACGAGGATCTCAAGGTAGGCAAGACATATCCGGACACTGAAGATGAGAGACTGAAAAAAGCACGTGTCTATTCCGGCGACTCTGAGGAGGAGAGAAGAAAACGAAATCTGGTTTTGTCAGGCGATGTTGCTCGCGAAATGAAGCTTGCCGAGGAGTGGGCGTCGCTTTTGGAAAGAAATCATGCTACCGACTCTAGACTTTTTGGCTCAAAGGAACTTGGCGAAGTAGAGTTTGAACGAAAAGAAACTGGCGAGCTTTTCATAAAGGGCAAGTTCTGGGCTGGCCGTCTTACATATGACGGTCCAATTGTCATGGCAGGCAGCGTAACAAGTCCGTATTTTTCACAACAGGAAGAAACCAAGACAGACATAACGGTCACAAAAGGAAATTTCACAATGCTTGACCCCCTGCAAAACAACTTTACCATAGAACACGGCGCAAAGATAACTGCAGAAAACGGCGACATTATAGTTGGAAACCTGCTTGGCATAAAAGAAATACTTCAGGACCCGCAAGGCCGCGTCGGCATATTTATCACAAAGGAACACTTTACCGAACTTAGAGCGCCAAAGGGCAAGATAATTGCAGGAACGGCGCGCGAGACTGTTCTACTGGATGCAGATACTGTAGTAGTAAATAATTTGATCAACAATGTCAAGGTGAGGGCTAGACACATTGCGATTTTTGGGACCACCGTCAACTATAACTGCGAAATTGAGCTCAAAAGGGGTGGCTTGCTGGTATTTCACGATGAGGGCTCTGGCTTTGCACTCTCAGACGACGCTCTGATAAAGCTTGAAAACGGAAAATGGTTCAAGCTTCAGGAGCTAAAAACCACAAACATGGTAGGACATGGACGGCAGATAACATACGAGTATCTGGACAACATTGGCAAAAAACAAGAAAAAGCAGAAGGTGCCAGCCTCAAGCTTGGCGGCTTTAAGCTATTTAGAAAAAAATGATCTGATTGGAACTAAGTATTGGATGCACAGGGTGGGGTTATGATGGATGGGTCGGCCCATTTTATCCCAAAAATTTACCTCCTGCAAAATTTCTAAGCCATTATTCCTCGATTTTTGATATCACCGAAATAAATTCCACCTTTTACGCAATACCGAAAATGCCAGTTGTGAAAAAATGGTATTCAGATACTCCGTCACGATTCAAGTTTACCGCCAAGCTGCCAAAAATAATCACACATGAAAACAGGCTGCAAAAACTTTCTCCCCATCTTGAAGGATTCATAGAATCGCTAAAGCCACTTGGAACAAAGCTCCTGTTGACCGTCGCTCAGCTACCGCCGTCCCTTTCATTTGAGGAAGCAAAGCCCCAACTAGAACAGTTTGGTTCATTTTTTAAAGACTCTACATACGTGGTAGAGGGCAGACATCAAAGCTGGTTTTCGGAAAACTCACTACGGTATCTGTCGGATAGAAAAATCTGCCTTGTCTGGAGCGACGTTGAGGGAATAAAAAATCCGGCACCCCTGACCGCCGACTTTGTTTATCTGCGTCTGATCGGGGACAGAACAATTCCAGAGCAAAGTTTTGGCAAAACTATCCGGGACAGAACAGCCGATCTTAAAGTTTGGACAGAAAGGCTTGTTCAGCTCAAAGACAAAATTGCACTTGCCGTAATAATGGCAAATAACCGGTATGAGGGATTTGGGCCTGCAACCGCAAACAAGCTTAGAGTGTTGTTTGGGTTGGAGGAACTTGTGTTTTCTGATCAAAAGCAAACGAAACTGGAAAATTATTGAGTGCGATCTAAACACACGTTTGATTTTGATTTTTTATTTTGACAAATGTTTAGGCAAGGTATGATCACCTTTATTGGTTGCCTCGAAGAGAACGCATCTAGGATAGTATCAGGTAAGAAAACACTGATGCGCTCGTACCGGGTCGGTGGGCTGGGAACTAGGTTCCTTCGCACTACTTGCATTACTATCCTACTTGATTTTACAGCTGTTTATCATTTTTTAATTTGTATTCAAAAACTCGAAAAAATTTATTATTATTCCATCTTAAATTAAACAAATTTTAATTCTTTCCATGATATGTGTTATATTTGTTTGATGCGTAATGATCAAAGTTGAAAAGCGCATTACTCTTCTGCACAAAAATTAGTCCTTTCGGTGATGCGCCGTGATTAGTAGTGCAGAAATCTGTCAAAAGGCCAAGACGGGTTGCGTTGCAGGACTGGTCGGTGGCTTTGCGCTTTTCAGCTCGTTTTTCTGGATAGACAGTGAAGTCGAGGTGCCATTTGGCACATTCTATAATGTCGTCGGTATGGTCATTGGCTTGGATGGCATATCTGCAACTGCGTTTGGATTTTTTGTACACATGCTTACTGCTGCACTCATTGGCGCAATCTTCTGTGTGTGCTCAACACTGCATCGATACCTGCACATCTCAAGCGTTCCAAAAGGAATTATCGCCGGCGCGGTGACGGGCATTGAAGTTTATGCAATCTTCTTTATGCCAATAACACTGTATGTGATGTTCCCAATGGTAGAGGATCTGGCATCAGGTCTGTCCCCTGGCACCAGTCCGGCAGAAATGCAGGTTGCAAAGATACTAATGGCAACACATGATAAGATCCTCTGGGGTTCGCTTGTCCTACATGTGCTGTATGGTGTCATCATGGGATTGTTCAGCTCTATTATGTTGTATGAGGAATATCACTTGAAAGAAAAGGTCAAAAAAGAAAAAAAGGAAAGCTGGAAGAAATTCGAGAGTGAGCACTGGCCTTCCACATGAGCCCCACCAGCTCCATCTTCTCCCCCTTTAGGAGAGCCCAGATCGGCTGCGTAGCGGGGTTAGTTGGCGGATTTGCAATCTTTGTGAGCATATTCATAATCGATCTGGGAATGGGTGCAGGACAGGGATCATTTTACAAGGTTGTGGGCCTTCCGGCTGGAATTAGCGGCATTGAGGCAACACTTTTTGGAATGGTAGCACACATGCTGACTGCAGCTCTGATAGGAACCGTTTTTGGCCTTGGTTCTGGCATTAGCAGGCTGCTTGAGATCTCCTCGTTAAAAAAAGGCGCGGTGGCAGGCATCGTGACATCACTGGTCGTCTTTTTGGTATTTTTTATGCCAATAACGAGTCTTTTGATGGTGCCATTGCTGGAATCTAGCAGTGAACTCCAGGAAGCACAAATGCTTCTTGCAAATAGGGACCTGATCATGATTGGTTCACTTGAGCTCCATATCGTATATGGAATAGTAATGGGCTCGTTTTTTGCGATTGCAGTCCAGCACGAAACAAAAAAACTAGAACAATTACAAACGAGGGTGGCCTGAGTGCTCAGGGCTGTGGCAATCTCCGTAATTATTGGCACATTCCTTATTGGGACGTATTATGTTGTTGCTGCAACATACGTCAAACCAATTCCGCAAGACAAGCTTGCTGATGCACTGGCTGATTTTCAGCCGGGTCTTACTTATGACAAGTTTGTCTCACTTGAAGAAAACGAACGACGATACCTGGTTCAACAAATGCCCTCAAGCATAATGACGATGCTTCTCCAAGAAGCAAGGAACCATCCAAGCTCTGTTGCAGAAAGTGCATACGACATAAAGGCACAAACAGGATCAAATGAGCTTCGGCTGATAAAACTAACTCAAATCTTTGGTCTTAAAGGATATGATTCCAGCGGCGAGGCATCACTAATGATATCCGGCGACAAAGCTATTTTGAGATTACAGGAGTTTAGTGTAACCAGTGGAATCGACCAACACGTGTACCTTTCAAAAGATGGCACCCTCGCAACAGGAATCGATGTAGGAAGGCTCAAGGCATCTGCAGGTGATCAGTATTATGACATAACTGGGATAGATACCGAAGTATACAACATCATGATAATTTACAGCAAAACCTTTGATACCTATTATGCGCAGGCAAAGTTCCTAAAAACAGAGTGAGTCATTCTCCAATTATCTGAAGGACGACCTGCCTTTCCCTTGGTCGGGTATCAAATTCAAGTAATACAATTTGTTGCCATTGTCCCAAAAATAACTGCCCGTTCTTGAATGGCACAGTCAGGCTCGGACCAACTAATGATGCCTTTACATGGGAATGACCGTTATCATCATGCCACATTTTTTGGTGTTCATAGCTAATGTTGGCAGGAGCAATCCGAGAAAGCATCTGAGGAAAATCTTGGACAAGACCTGGTTCGAACTCTATTGTAGTCACTGCAGCAGTCGAGCCAGAAACAAACACTGTTACGATACCGTTTTTCAGCATGCTCTCAGTAATGGCAGCCAAAACTTGCTCAGAGATATCTATTACGTCATTTTCTTTTTTGGTCTTGACATGAATTATCTTTGTTAATATCATCAATACATCTCTTGAATCATGACTGCATTTTATCTTTATACAATCAAAACCTATGTTGACTTATCTTCGATTCCAGTTTTGAGATAAATTCATCAAGCTTTGAATTTTTTCGTCCGTCTTTTCTTAGCAGGTAGTATAGTTCCTCCGTCGCAGCATGATAATCAACACCAATTGTTTGTGCAATGTACAGCCCCAAATATGCCAAAAGCAGTTTTCTTAGTAACATCTGCGATGAATGATGGCTAAGGTCCGAGCTCAACTCGTCTAGAACATTTGTAAAATATGCGTCAAGATATGCATCCTTTGATTCCCTGTCCCGTAGTGCAAATGAACCGCCGAGGTTTCGCTCAGACATGTGGATCTGTTCAACAACTTCAATAAACTGTTGATTTAGCTCAAGATTTTCCGTTAGGGTTTCTGAAAGCAAATCAGCACAGTCTTGCTCAGATGTTTTGAGTCTGTTTTTTAGGAAAAATATCACATGACAGGCAGCACAGCCTTGATGCAGCTCAAACTGATGTGTTCGGATTTTTTGCAATTCGTCTTTTACGATATTTGCAACCTCAGATTTGTCCACACAACATAGTTTTTCTATTTACCTTTTAATTCTTCCACCAAATTATTATCCTACTTTTGCGCAACTAATCCCAGGCGATGAAGAAGAGTTAGAGAAATGACAAATCATGAGTTAAACTCATTGTCTGAGTCCTGCATCTCGTGAAGGTTTCAAAGAGATTAAAGAACTATTGCTGTCTGAATCTGCCATCAGAGGTAAACACTGACACAGATGGCCGACATTCAGATCAGCTTGTACTTAATTGATGGAAATTTTATTTGAAGTGAGGTTTGTCAGGTACGAACAAACTAGCCAAAGACTATGCAGTGCTCGCATTCGTAGCTTGGAATCTGTTTTGATTTTGCAAGACACTTGGCATGTTGGCCTGCTTGGCACTGCACGCAAACCTGGTCCAAGTTGTCTATGCTTGTGTATTTTTTTGACTGGTCAAAACCAAAACCACCGTCGCGTGGGCCTACCATGATCTACATGGGTGATTCTTGTATTTGTAACTGATCATGAGGAATTTTCCGACCCATCTTTTTCATCTTGATTTTTGCGTTTGTCCCACAGGCGCATCGTGCCTCTTAGCATAAAGGCGCCAACAATTATGGTAACGATTCCAACTGCAATAAACGAAAAAACTTTGATGATCGAGCCAAGCTTTGGCATCTTATCTTGCCTCAAGGCACACTATGTTGTCATGCCCCGTTATCCTAAACGTCTCATCGCGTGCATTTTTTCCTTCTCCTGTGTATACATCGATGTGTTTTCCGACAATCGAGGTGCCGACATCAGATGCTACAAAGACGAGGTCATTCCAGGGTGGCAAAAGGGTAGGGATTGTAATCGCAGAATTTGGCGGTATCAAGACAGGATCCACTGCTACCGCACGTAAACCAAGCTTACTTCCCGTCACATCCCGCGGAAAATCGCTTAGATGAAACGAATCATCATACCATCCAAGATACTTGCCTGAGAGTGTTTTGCCCCACCCTTCAATTTTGATCTCTGATAGAAAATCCTCTTTGAACTTGTAAGGATATACATTAACGATAACTGTTATGAATTTGCCAGAATAATCCGACTCTACTGGTGTAAAATATCCAGTGATGTACCAGTGCGGACTGCAATTTGAAAA